>JARFRJ010000278.1 GCA_029287305.1 Hyphomonas sp.
AGAATTGGGCCCTGCCATCCCATGAATTTATGTAAGCCGCCCAAGCGCTTCAGGCGCTCTGGCCCGGGTCGCAGCATCAGATGATACGTATTGCCAAGAATAATATCAGCGCCGGCAGCGGCAACCTGATCACAATATAGCGCTTTGACCGTTCCGGCTGTACCGACGGGCATAAAAGCCGGGGTTTGAATATTTCCCCGCGCCGTATGCACAATTGCGCGTCGGGCGCGGCCATCCCGGGCAAGAAGTGAGAAGCCAAAATCTGTCATGTCCCTAGCCCTTAATAGGATTTCACCCGCTTAGCCAGAGGGCGCATGGAGAAGATGTAAGAAGTTGTATCGACGAGATTCATATGGCTCTGAAATTGCGCTTTTCTCAAAGCTCGCTTAAAGCTGAAATATGCGTGATGAGAGTCTGTTCCCGCTTTTTGCCGAGCTTGATAGCCTGTCCGGGGTTGGGCCGCGCCTGAAACCAGCCCTGGCGCGTCTAATCGGTGGCAATAGGGTGTGGGATTTATTATTACATCTGCCCGAACGCTGGTTGGTACGTCAGGAGCGGGCACATATTTCTGACCTAGAGATCGGTGAAAACGCTTGCTTCACCGCGCGTGTCGATGCACATTTTGCACCTAAAAATGCGGCCCAACCCTATCGTATCCGGCTGGTCGATGAAACGGGCTATATCAGCCTTGTGTTTTTTCGCGGCGATGCGCGCTGGATCTCCTCGCAATTGCCGATGGGGCAGCGCCGTTTGATTTCAGGTCAAGTGGAAAGCTTTAATGGGGAGCGCCAGATTATCCATCCAGATCATATCTGTGATCCCGAGCACGAAGCCCTGCCGCCCCTGATTGAGCCGATTTATGCGCTGAGTGCCAAAATCACGCAAAAACGCTTGCATAATCTGATGGAGCAAGCCCTAGCCTTAATCCCTGCCCTCGACGAATGGATCGAAGAGGCGCTCTTAAAAGCGCATCACTGGCCCTCGCTTAAATCCGCGCTGATGCTGCTACATTGCCCGCAAAACGACGATCAAGAAGGCTTCAACCGTGCCCGCCAGCGTATTGCCTATGATGAGGCGCTTGCCCGTGAGCTTGTCTTTGCTCGGGCCCGCCAGGTGCGCCAGCAACGCAAAGCGCCGCCCATGCCAAAAGCAGGCGCGCCAGAGGCTAATTTTCTGCAAAGCCTAGACTATACCCCAACCCGGGCACAGATACGCGCGGCAGGGCAAATATCTGCGGATATGGCTGCGCCCCATCCGATGCGGCGTATGTTACAGGGCGATGTCGGTTCGGGCAAAACACTGGTCGGGGCGATGGCGGCCATACAGGCGGTTGAGGCGGGGTTTCAAGTTGCCTTCATGGCACCGACAGAGGTTCTGGCCCGTCAGCAATATGCCAGTCTCGCCGAACTTTTTACAGTTTTGGGATATGAGGTTTCGGTCTTAACAGGGCGCGATAAAGGCAAGGCCAGACAGGCACGTCTGATGGCGCTGGCGGACGGTGAGATCAATATTATCTGCGGCACACACGCCCTCTTTCAAGACACGGTCACATTCAAAAATCTTGGCCTGATTATTGTCGATGAACAGCATCGTTTCGGCGTGATGGATCGGGCGCGTCTGGCCCATAAAGCTGAAAGCCCGCATATACTTGTGATGAGCGCAACGCCTATTCCACGTACATTGGCCCAGACCCTTCATGGCGATCTGGAATTATCTGTGCTGGATGAAAAACCCCCCGGGCGACGCCCGGTCACCACGCGGATTATCGCCAATACACGTCTTGATGAGATTGTTGCGGCGGTAGGCCGGGCCTGTGCGCGCGGGGAACAGGCCTTTTGGGTCTGTCCGAAAGTTGATGCGGAAGAAGAAGAGGGGGCGAGCGCCGTTGCCCGTCACAGAGCTCTGCAAGCGCAGCTAAATCTGGACATTGGTCTTGTCCATGGGCGCATCAAACCGCGTGAAAAAGAACAGGCTTTGGAAGATTTTCGGGCCTGTAAAACCAGAATCCTCGTTGCGACAACAGTGATTGAGGTCGGGGTGGATGTCCCCTCAGCCACGATTATGGTGATTGAAGAGGCAGAAAAGTTTGGCCTGTCGCAATTGCACCAATTGCGTGGCCGGGTTGGCCGGTCAGACAAACCGGCTTTCTGTTTACTGGTCTACAAACCGCCCTTGGGGGAGATGGGCAAAAAGCGCCTAGAAACCCTGCGAGAAACAGAAGACGGATTTCTCATCGCCGAGGCCGATTTCAAATTACGCGGCGCGGGAGATCAGCTGGGTCTGCGTCAGTCTGGCTTGCCGAATTTCAGAGTTTTGAACCTTGCCCGGGATGCGGACCTGTTGGCTATCGCGCATAAGGATATGCGCCTCTATATGGAAAAAGGTGCAGGGCTTCATACGCCGCGCGCAGACGCTCTCATCGCGCTGAAAGAGCTGATGTCTCCCCATATTTTCACGGATGCGCCAGATTAGAATGTGTCCGCGCTAATATGCCCCTGACAGGGTTTGCGAAATTTTTTGGCGTTTTTTACATAGTGTAAACTTCTCTACAGTATGTTCTGTAAAATAGGATGTGGTGGAGCCTGATATGAAGACATTGTTGCAATACACAATTCTTACTCAGCGTTTGAAAAACAAGTTTGACGCTTTGGCGGAAAATGAACAGGGCGTGACCGCGGTCGAATTTGCCTTGATTGCGGCGCCTTTCTTCTTTCTTATTTTTGCGATTATTGAGGTTGGCTTTATCTATATCCTCTCAAGTATTCTTGAGATCGGCCTGTCTAATGCCAGCCGCGATATTCGTATCGGGTCTTTTCAGACATCCGGCGGCACAGAGGCAAGTTTCAAACAGGCAATATGCGATGAAACCTTTGGGTTTATGAATTGTGACAGTAATTTCTATGTCGATGTGCGCCGAATAACAAGTTTTACCGGAACCAGTATTGCCTCGCCGATCAGTAATGGAAACTTGAATTCGGGCAGCTTCATATTTGATCCTGCGGCTGCGGATGAAATTATCGTGATCCGTGCCTTTTATGAATGGAATTTATTTACACCGGTCATTTCTGATCCGATCAGTAATTTAAACGGTGGCAAGCGCCTGATCCAGGCGAATGTGGTCTTCCGTGTTGAACCTTATTCCTAGACGGCCTGAAACTTATAAGGCTCAAAATGAGGCAAGATATCCAACTCGCCGGACAAAGATATTTAACGAGATAAGATGATGATCAAACACTATCTAAACCGTATTGCACATATTCGCAAAAACCAAAGCGGGGTCGCCGCGCTGGAATTTGCTTTGATTGCCCCGCTTATGCTGCTGACTTTTTTGGGCTCTATTGAGATTTTTCTATTATTAGAAGCAGATCGCCGGGTGACCGCCGCCACCGCGACTATTGGCGATATTACCGCGCGGTATAGATTTATCTCAAATGCAGACAGCGCCCATATTTTGGATTCAGCCCAGATTGTCATGCAGCCTATGGATGGGACTGGGGCTAGGCTGGTTGTCTCAAGCCTTGTTTTTGATGGATCAAAATTTAAGGTCTTATGGAGTGATGCGCGCAATACAACTGCCCGCGCGGTGGATGAGGTTGTGTC
>JARFRJ010000298.1 GCA_029287305.1 Hyphomonas sp.
CCTGCGGATATCTGCAAAGCCGCGATTGCCCATTTTCGGGTCCGGCAGTCTGGAGGTATTGTTGTGAATATTGCGAGCCGCGCGGGCCAACGCGGCGATGGCCCCGACCATGCGGCCTATGCCGCCTCAAAAGGGGGCTTATTGGCGCTGACCAAAACCTATGCACGCGCGCTTTCTGGCGAGGGTATACTCTTTTATGCGATTGCGCCGGGCTGGGTAGAAACCCGCATGGCTCCAGAAGATATTCGCAAGCGCGCTGAGGCGGTCAAAGACATCCCTCTGGCCCGTGTCGCCCAGCCAGATGAAGTGGCCCAAATGGCGCTCTTCCTCCTATCGGGGGGCTGCCCTTCCGCGGTCGGCACAACGATTGATATCAATGGTGCCAGCTATGTGCGGTAATGTCATTGGCGTATATTCAAGTCTGCCTTGTAAAAGTATATAATCAGGTGTTAAGACTTGCACTATCAGGCCTGTACAATAAGGACAGGTATTCTTGCGTTTTGGGACACCTAATATTGATTTAATTTAAACCTAGAAGGTATATGTAATGGGATTTATAGAAGCTGTTAAAGACGGATTTAAAAGGTTTTTAGACTTTCAGGGTGTGTCCAGTCGGCCTGCCTATTGGTATTTTACTCTTTTTGTAATTATTGTTTCATTAATCATTACTTGTCTCGAAGCCTTTAAGATTCCAACTTCAACTGTATTAGCTATCATAATTAATCTGGCTTTGATTTTACCTGGTTTGGCATTATCCATTCGCCGTCTTCATGATAGCGGTAAATCCGGATGGTGGCTGCTTATTTCCTTCGTGCCTTTGATAGGTGCAATTATTTTATTATATTTTTATGTGCAACCAACGAAAACAGTGGGTAATCCTTATCGGCAAGACTAGTCGAATGAGGGCTTCGCTTATAGGTGAATAAGGCGAACTTTCATTGCCTATAAAATTTCTACCATTTGCAACGACACGCGGGCAGCTCATTCAAAATGCCCCGCTCGCGCCCTATAGCTGGTTTCGGGTAGGCGGCCCGGCGGACTGGCTTTTTCTACCGGCAGATGAAGCGGATCTGGCAGAGTTTCTGAACTGTGTGCCGGGCGATATGCCGATCACAGTCCTTGGTGTTGGCTCCAATCTTCTCATCCGGGATGGTGGGATTGAGGGCGTTGTTATCCGTTTAATGGGGAAATATTGGGGCGCGATTACGCCTGTTAAAGCAGGTGTGCTCGAGGTTCGGGCTGGCGCACTTGATCTGGCGATTGCCAAATATGCGGCAAAGCAGGGCCTGTCCGGCCTGTCCTTCCTGTCAGGTATTCCGGGGAGTATTGGCGGGGCGGTGGCGACCAATGCGGGCTGTTATGGATATGAGTTGAAAGATGTTTGTCTGCAGGTTTCGGGGCTGGACCGCATGGGCCGGATGGTTCGCCTCCAGACCGCGCTTGAAGCGCCTGATCTGCCCGATATTGGCTTTTCCTATCGTCATAGCAATGTACCCGGCGATATGATTATTACTTCACTCAAGCTTAAAACCGGACCCGCAGAGGATCCAGAAGTTTTGCAGGCCGAGATCACAGCTCACCAGGCAAGGCGTGCCGCAACCCAGCCCATAAGAGAGAAAACTTCCGGCTCCACATTTGCTAATCCAGATCCCCCCGGCACAGAAAATGCGCGCTCGGCTTGGAAGCTGATTGACGCCGCCGGCTGCCGGGGCCTGCAAGTGGGCGGCGCGAAAGTGTCTGACCAGCACTGTAATTTCTTGATCAATACGGGTGCTGCTATGGCGGCTGATATTGAAGCTCTGGGCGAGCTGGTCCGCGCTCATGTGCGGGAGACAAGCGGCGTTGACTTACGCTGGGAGGTCCGCCGGATTGGCCGCGTGCAGCAGAGAGACAATAAAAAGTGAACATTTGGCGTGTTCTTGGATGTCAAAAGATTTAACATGTCATCTTGCCTTGGCCGCATCTTGCCTTCGAAAGGCCATAATTGACAGGCTTGTGTAAATCAGGGCCCATATAAGAATAGATCAGGTTTTAATGCCGCGTCTAATAAACTCCAAATAAAGCCTTGAAACCTGAAAACGAGCCGTTATGGGTAAAACATGAAACGCGTGGCTGTTGTCTATGGTGGGTTTTCCTCTGAACGAGCGGTATCGCTGTCTTCAGGCCAAGCGATCTTGACCGCCGCCAAAGAGGCTGGATATCCCGCTTTTGGTATAGATGCGGGCGCAGATTTGGGCGCGGTCCTGCGT
>JARFRJ010000303.1 GCA_029287305.1 Hyphomonas sp.
CTGGCAAACACTGCTGAACCCGACCCCTGAAGCCGGACAAGGCCAATCGCTTTGCCTTGGCATGAAAGCCGCTTATGTCTCCAAAGCCAAAATGGCCCTGATCCTGCTTGCCGATATGCCCTTCATCACCGATGCCTATTTGGAGGACATGCTGGATGCCTATGAAGGCCATGAAGCGATCATGAGCCAAGCAGACGGCATATTAATGCCGCCGGCCATTTTCTCCGCGGCCAATGTCAAAAGTCTGATGACGCTTGAAGGAGATATCGGCGCACGTGAAGCCTTTAGCGATATGCTGCATAGCCGGATTTATATCATGAAAACAGAGATGAGCCTTGATATCGACACGCCGGAAGACCTGCAAAAAGCAGAAGAGAGCAAGTCAGGTTCAGGCGGAAATTATGCTTAGAAAAACCCCGCAGCCCGCGCCTTTGGTCGACAGGTTTGGCCGGCAGATCACCTATTTGCGTCTTTCTGTAACGGATCGGTGTGATTTGCGCTGCACTTATTGCATGCCCCGCAACATGCAATTCCTGCCCAAAAAGGATTTGCTCAGCCTTGAAGAATTGGAACGGGTTGCCGCCGCTTTTATCTCCCGTGGTGTGCGAAAAATCCGCCTGACAGGTGGAGAGCCGCTAGTGCGGCGTGGCATGGCTGACTTTATCGGCAGGCTGGGGCAGTATTTGGGGGCAGGTCTGGATGAATTGACCCTGACCACGAATGCCACACAGCTCAAAACCTTTGCACCCATTCTGAAACAGGCCGGGGTCAAGCGCGTTAATGTCTCACTCGACAGCCTCGACCCTAAGACATTTGCTGAAATCACCCGTTTTAACCGCTTGGACAGTGTCCTAGATGGAATTGAGGCCGCCCGCTCGGCTGGGCTTCATGTCAAAATCAACACGGTCGCGCTGAAACAGCAAAACCGGAATGATATTCCCGATATTATGGAATGGGCGCATGCGCGCGGCCTAGATATGAGCCTTATAGAAGTTATGCCGCTGGGCGAAACCGGGGAGGATCGTTTTGACCAATATGTTCCCCTAACCATGATACGCAGTGATCTGGAGGCCCGTTACCATTTGCAGCCAGAGACGCGCGCTGACCCGCTGGGCGGCCCCTCAACCTATGTCCGGGTCAATGAGACAGGTGGCCGACTTGGTTTTATCACCCCGCTCAGCCATAATTTTTGCGCCAGTTGCAATCGCGTGCGGGTGACCTGTACAGGGCGAATTTATATGTGTCTCGGTCAGGAGGATCATATCGATCTGCGCTCTGCTCTCAGAGAATATCCAGAAAGTGATCAGACTTTGCATGCCGCCCTTGATGCGGCGCTCGGCGCGAAGCCTGAAAAGCATGATTTTGTCATCCGACAGGCTGGCGAACGCCCAGAACTTAACCGGCATATGTCAACGACAGGGGGGTAGACAGCGCGGTCATGGTTAAACTTCTCTTCTTTGGTAAACTCATCGATCATGTGGCGGACATGCAGATGGATATGTCTCTACCCCAGCATGTTGAAACGACGGCTGATTTGCGTCTCTGGCTCAAAACCCATCATGATCAGGATGAGGTTTTCCTCGACCCGAGTATTCGTTTGGCGCAGAATAATGCGATTATCGCAGAACCGGCGAAGATTTCCGACAAGGATGAGATTGCCTTCTTGCCGCCTGTTGGAGGGGGTTAGAGCGTGCCCGTGACCTTGCTCAAAACGCCTTTTAACGCCGCCGAGGTATTACAGGAATTTACCAAAGAGGCTTCTGGCGCGGGCGCAATTGTCAGTTTTACAGGGCTTGTGCGGGCCACATCAACCGCAGGCGAGCGCATCACCGAGCTGCACCTTCAGGCCTATCCCCCTTTAACCGAGACCAGCATTGAACGGGCCGTCCAAAAAGCGCAGACACTGTGGACACTGGACGCGGTGACTGTCCTGCATCGCATCGGTGATATGGTGCCTGATGAGGCGATTGTTTTTGTCGCCGCGGCGGCCAAACATCGCCGTGATGCCTTTGAGGGGGTCGATTATCTGATGGACTACCTCAAAACCGAAGCGATTTTCTGGAAAAAGGAAGCTTATGCTGACGGGGCAGCTTGGATTGAGCCGCGCGGTCAGGATTACACAGATAAAGCCCGCTGGGCACACACATCCTCTAAATTGGAGCTATCATAATGGCCGGTATTAACCCCTCCCTTCCCTTCTATCCGGTACGGATTGCTGTGTTGATCGTCAGCGATACGCGCACGCTGGAAACCGATACATCTGGGCATATATTGGCGACCCGCCTGCAAGAGGCCGGGCATGAACTGGCCGACCGCGACATCGTTGCTGATGATAAAGAGGTGATCCGTATGCGGGTTGAACGCTGGATTGATAGGCCGGACATAGATGTGGTGATCACCAGTGGCGGGACGGGTCTGACGGGCCGAGATGTCACTGTGGAAGCGCTAAGCCCACTTTTTGAGAAAACGCTGGATGGGTTTTCGGTGATTTTTCATCAGGTCAGTTATCAAAGCGTTGGTCTGTCCACCTTGCAATCGCGGGCTATGGCAGGCCTTGTCAAAGGTAAGTTTATCTTCTGTCTGCCGGGCTCAAACGGGGCAGTCAAAGATGGCTGGGACAAGGTTATTTCCTATCAACTGGACAGCCGTCACAAGCCTTGTAATCTCGTCGAGCTGATGCCGCGCCTGCAAGAGGTTTGATAGATTATGGCAGATTTGACCCATATCGGCGCGGATGGACGCCCCCGCATTGTCGATATCAGCCATAAATCCGATACCTCACGTCAGGCCATAGCCCGGGGCCGCATCTGGATGAGTGCCGACGCGCTGAGCCATGCCGAGACAGGCAAGACAAGGAAAGGGTCGCCGATCCACATCGCTGAACTGGCTGGCATTATGGCGGCGAAAAAAACGGCAGACCTGATCCCGCTATGTCACCCTTTGCCGCTCTCCCATGTACATGTTGAAATCAACACCGCCAGCAAGACCCAAGGCCCGGCTCTGACGGTCATCGCTACCGTCAAGACAAGCGGGAAAACCGGTGTCGAAATGGAAGCTTTGACCGCCGTTTCTGTCGCCTGTCTGACGCTTTACGATATGCTCAAATCTGTGGATAAAGGTATGCGCATTGGCGCGATTGAGCTTCTGGAAAAAACTGGCGGAAAGTCCGGCGATTACAAAAAATCCGATCTACAGGCCGGTAAGGGTTCAGACGCGTTATGATTGCCTTTGAGGACGCCCTCCAGCTTTTACAGAATGAAGCCCAAGCCATATCGCGCAAGCAAGAGCTGTGCCCGCTTCATGAGGCGCAGGGACGGATTTTAGCCGCAGAGATAAGAGCGAAAGTCTCTCGCCCTCCGGCCAATGTCTCTGCCATGGACGGATATGCCATCAGATTTGGTGACCTCTCAAAGGGTGAGACAGGCCTCAAATGTATCGGCGAGGTTCCAGCAGGACGGCCCTTTGAGCCCATATTGCAACCGGGCGCGGCGGTGCGCATTTTTACCGGCGGCGTGCTACCGGACGGGGCAGATCATATCCTGCCCCAGGAAATTGTCACCCGGGACGGTGATGACATCCGTTTTGAGGATACCTCGGCCCAGCCACGCTTTGTGCGCCAAGCCGGACGGGATTTCAAGCAAGGCGATGTCCTCATCTCAGCCGGAACGCGCCTCGGCGCGGCAGAACTGGCGCTTATTGCGGCGGCCAATCAGGATACAGTTTCTGTTCTTAAACCTTTAAACATCGCGCTTTTGGCCAATGGTAATGAATTGCGCGCACCCGGATCCGATCTTGCAAAGGGCGAGCTTATCAATTCCAATCCTGCCGGCCTTGGCCCCCTCATCAGGGATTGGGGCGGGGAGGTGATCGACCTTGGCATCGCCCCGGATAATAAGGCCGCCATTAAGGAGATGCTGACAGGTGCAGATCAGGCGGATATCATTGTCCCGATAGGCGGGGCCTCGGTCGGGGCCTATGATTATATGCCCGCTGTCTTTGACGCGCTCGGATTTACCTCGATTTTCAGCAAAATCTCTGTCCGCCCCGGCAAGCCGGTCTGGTTTGCCAAGCGTGACACACAATATGTTCTTGGCTTGCCGGGTAATCCGGCCTCTGCCTTTGTTTGTGCACACTTGTTTCTAAGGCGCTTGATTGAGGCGCAAGAGTGTTCACTACCGCTTATTCCGGCAAGGCTGACAGGCGAGCTTTCAGCGAATGGCGCACGGACGGCATTTTTGCGGGGCAAGGCTGAACTGTCACAGACCGGAGATTTTTCTGTGACCCCGCATGCCGATCAGGACAGTTCCCTTATAACGCCGTTTCTCACCGCCAATTGCCTGATCAAGCGGGACGCGCATGCGCGTTCTATGCGTCCGGGTGACCGCGTATCTGTGATTATGATCAAACCGCTTTGAAAGTATGGTTTCTGTGACACCGATCCTAAAATTTGAAGCCTTCTGAGCCAATATGGAACAGATAAAGGCGCCGCAAAGCGTTTGTGCAAAAACTAACCTGTTCGTGCGTCCATCCTTACTGAAGCACAAAAAAACAGGGCCGCTATAAAAGCGGCCCCGATAGATAAATCAGACATGATAAGTCTAATAAATCAGCACTTATAATACATGTCAAACTCAACCGGATGCGGGTGGAGCTGCAGGCGGTAAACTTCTTCCATTTTCAGCTCAATATAGCCGTCAATCTGATCATCATCCATAACACCGCCCTTTTTCAGGAAGTCACGATCCGCATCCAGCGCATCAAGGGCTTCCTTCAGCGAACCGCAAACCTGCGGAATGGATTTGGCCTCTTCCGGGGGCAAATCATAAAGGTCTTTATCCATCGCATCGCCAGGGTGGATCTTGTTCTCAATTCCATCCAGACCCGCCATAAGCAAGGCGGCAAAGGCGAAATATGGATTGGCGGTTGGATCAGGGAAACGGGTTTCAAGCCGCTTGGCTTTCGGGCTGTTGCCATAGGGAATACGAATTGAAGCTGACCGGTTACGTGCCGAATAGGCGAGCATGACAGGCGCTTCAAAGCCCGGCACAAGCCGTTTATAGGAATTAGTTGAGGCATTGGTCAGCGCATTCAAGGCGCGCGCATGTTTGATAATGCCCCCAATATAATAGAGGCAGGTTTCAGACAGATCAGCATATTGGTCGCCAGCAAAAAGCGGTACGCCCTCTTTCCAGATTGACTGGTGCACATGCATGCCGGAGCCATTATCATTAAAATAGGGCTTGGGCATAAAGGTCGCGGTCTTGCCATAGGAAGCGGCAACATTATGCACAACATATTTGTAAAGCTGCAACCGATCCGCCATAGCGGTCAGGGTTGAAAACTTCATGCCAAGTTCATGCTGGGCTGGGGCCACTTCATGGTGATGCTTTTCCGGCTCAAGACCGATATCGCCCATAATGGCAAGCATCTCAGAGCGCATATCCTGTTCTGAATCAATCGGGGGAACCGGAAAATATCCGCCTTTCGGACCTGGCCGATGGCCCATATTCCCCATTTCATAAGGACGATTAGTATTAGATGGCAGTTCTGTGGAATCAAAACTATACCCGGTTTCATGCGGTTCAGTATTCCAGCGCACATCATCAAAGACAAAGAACTCAGCTTCCGGACCGAAAAAGGCGGTATCGCCAATACCGGACTGTTTAAGATCTGTCTCTTATACACATCTGACGCTGCCG
>JARFRJ010000302.1 GCA_029287305.1 Hyphomonas sp.
GGGCCTTCCATAATGTCCATCATCACGATTTTGTGAACCGGTTTACCGAACACTATAGCTGTCAGCGAAAAAATAAAAATCGCCAAGATAAAATTGGCCACAGGGCCCGCCACGGCGACAATGGACCGCTGCCCAAGGCTAAGATCGGTATATTTCCGGCCAATCGGTGCAGACTTATAATCGGCTTGACCCTCAACCGTGTCACGCGGGTCTTCGCCGACAAATTTTACAAAGCCGCCCAAAGGCAACCAATTTATCCGCCAGCGTGTATTACGCTTATCTGTAAACTCGACAAGGGAGCGTCCAAATCCGACCGAGAATGACTCAGCCGCCGCACCGAATGCCCGGCCCGCCAAATAATGCCCCAGCTCGTGAATCACAACGACCAGGCCGAGAACGAAAATTAAAGAAAAGATGAAAAGCGGCCCTTGGCCGACAAAACCTTCCATATGCTGTATCCTCTTATTTTACTCTACAATTCATGAAAAAGCCCGCGGTGGATGCAAAGGCGCATCCTTTCTGTCAAAGTTTTTCCTACTCTAAACGCTTGCAAGATATGAAGGCAAAACTGCAGACAGCTTCACCCATATATGCCGAGCCTTAACACATTCTAAATCAGAAATTTTTTCGCAATTTGACGACCCGTTTCAATCAATTTCAATACATCTTCCAATGAGTTCGGGCTTACAGCGCGCGTCTCTAACCCTGCATAGGCTGCCAATGTCTTTTCAACAATTAAACTTATATCCATAAAACGGCATTGGCCGGCAATGAAGGCCGATACAGCCACTTCATTCGCACAATTGAGGATTAGCGGCATGGCGCCGCCCGCCTGCAAAGCCTGTTTGGCCAAATCAATGGCCGGGAACTTTATTGGGTCCACAGGATAAAAATCTAATTGGCCAAGCACGCTCAAATCAAGGCGTTTCACATCTGTATGCAGACGCTTATCTGGCCAGGACAAAGCATAGGCAATCGGGCTTTGCATATCCGGCTCGCCCAATTGCGCCAGAACCGAGCCATCCTGATAATGTACCAGGCTATGAATGATCGATTGCGGATGGATCACAACATCAATCTCGTCTGCCTTTTTATCAAACAAGAAGGCCGCTTCCATAATTTCCAGAGCCTTATTCATCATCGTCGCGCTATCAATAGAAATTTTTTGCCCCATTGACCAACGCGGGTGCGCCATGGCTTCGCTGACGCTGATCGTCGCGAATTGATCCAGAGGCGTATCTAAAAACGGGCCGCCTGAGGCCGTCAAGGTCAGTTTTTCCACATCGCCGCGATCCTGCAAAACCTGAAAAATAGCGCTATGTTCTGAATCCATCGGCAAGATATGGGCACCGGATTTCAGCGCTTCTGCTTTTAGCAAATCCGCCGCGCAAATCAGACTTTCCTTATTGGCAAGGGCGACATCATTGCCAGCCTGCACCGCCGCCAGTGTTGAAGGAAGACCCGCAATGCCGACAATCGCGGCAATCGATCGGTGACATGGCCGGGCGGCGGCCTCACAAAGCCCCGCCGCGCCAGCAGCAATCTCAATATCATGCCCGGAAAGCGCCACGCACAGGTCTGCATATTTATCCGCATTGGCAATCACGGCCATATTGGCCTGAAACGCAATGGCCTGATTTGCCAGAGCTTCAACATTATTATGAGCCGCCAAAACATCAATATTAAAGCGGGTTTCTCGTGCATTCGCGGATTTAACCACGTTAAGTGTCGACACACCTACAGAGCCTGTTGAGCCAAATATACTGATCGTCTGAGGCGTCAAAATGGTTTATCCGGAAAGAGCAAGGCCAAGGTTTGGTATAATCACAGATAGTAAAAATATGATGAAACAGGCCATCCCCAAACCATCCAGACGATCCATCAGGCCACCATGGCCCGGCAAAAATCCACTCGTATCCTTGATACCATGTCGGCGTTTAATCTGGGATTCAAACAGATCACCGATTTGCGCACTCAAGGAAATGACAAACCCTGCCAGCATCCAAGCAATGACGGGAATGGCAAACAGTCCGGCATAAAGACCGGCAATAATAATACTGCCCAGCAGACCGCCAATCGCGCCGCTCCACGTCTTGTTCGGACTATCCTGCGGGGCGAGTAAGGGGCCTTTAAAGTATCGCCCGACAAAATAGGCAAATGTATCCGATGCCCATGTGATAACCAAAATTCCTATCGCCAGAAGTTGCCCCGCCTCTGGCGCTGCGCGCAAGGCCTGCATCGCCAGCGGTATCCCCCCGGTGTACAAAACTCCCAGTAGAACCGGTGTATTGGCTCCTTTTCGCATTTCAATCGCCATGGCCAGAACACCACATGCGCTAAGGCACATCAGCGCCCAGCGTGGATCAATCAAAAATACAGCATTAGCCAGCATAGCACTGAAAATCAAAAAGCGCGGTAAATCTGTGCGGATCATACGGCTCCACTCAAACGCCATGCCGCCTGCCGCGCACAGCGCCAGAAGCGCCAGATAAATACCCCCTTGCCAGACCGCAAACAGACCAATCGGAATAAGGACCATTGCCGAGAAGAAACGCCGCGGTAAATTCGGATCGAAAGGTTTCTTTTTTCCAGATGCGCCTGTCATGCCCTACCCTATTCCTGAACAGCGCCGAAACGACGCTCACGCAGGGCAAAATTGCTCAAAGCCTGCTCTAAATGGGCGCGATCAAAATCAGGCCACAACACGTCCATGACCGTAATTTCAGCATAGGCAAGCTGCCAAAGCAGAAAATTACTGACCCGATACTCCCCGCCTGTGCGGATCAGCAGGTCAAGTTCAGGCAGGTCTGATGTATCAAGCGCCTGATCAAAGACGCGCTCATCAATCGCCTCGACCTCAATCTGTTTATCCTGAACAGAGCGCGCAAGCTTGCGGGCAGCCCGGACAATCTCTTCACGCCCCCCATAATTGAAGGCAATCGTCAAATGCCCGCGCGTATTTGTGCGCGTCTCTGTCTCGGCTTTTTCTATCAGAGCCGCAATATCAGTCGGCAGATCATCCCGTGATCCAATAATACGAATACGCACCCCTTTAGCGTTCAACCGCGCCAGATCGCGTTTCACATAAGCCCGTAAGAGGTTGAACAGAGCGTTGACCTCACCCAGAGGACGACGCCAGTTCTCGGTTGAAAAAGAAAACACCGTCAAATACTCAATACCAATTTCGCCAGCCGCCTCAACGGTGCGCTGAAGAGCCTCTACGCCGCGCTCATGCCCAAAGGTACGCGGACGACCTTTAGCCCGGGCCCAGCGTCCATTCCCATCCATGACGATAGCGATATGCCGTGGCAGTGTCTGGTTTTGAAAAGCAGGAGAAGGGTCATGTGCGGAGGGCAAAATATGGCTCACACTTGCATGATTTCAGCTTCTTTGGCCTTAAGGGATTCATCAATATGCTTGATAAATTTATCGGTCAATTTTTGCACATCGCCCTCAAAGAATTTTTGCTCGTCCTGGCTGATATCCCCGTCTTTTTCCATTTTCTTGAGCTGGTCCATACCGTCCCGGCGCACATTGCGCACCGCAATGCGGGCACTTTCGGCATATTTGCCGGCAATCTTGGTTAACTCCCGACGTCTTTCCTCATTCAATGGCGGGATTGGAATACGTAAATTTGTGCCATCGACAACCGGGTTCAAGCCAAGGCCAGAATTTCGGATCGCCTTATCAGCAGCGCCAACCATTTGCTTGTCCCAGATATTGACACTCAGCATACGCGCTTCAGGCACAGAGACAGAGCCAATTTGCGAAATGGGCATCGTCGAGCCATAGGCTTGCACCTCGACCGCGTCCAAGAGATTGGGCGAGGCGCGCCCGGTTCTAAGGCCGCCAAATTCCTGCGCGAGATTGTTTAATACGCCTTCCATGCGCGCTGATAAGGCAGTTTCATCATAACTCATGGCAGATCATCCTTGTTTAATTTTTGATGATGGTAAATACACCCCGTCCGTGCAAGATGTCCAATAAATTACCCGCTTTGTGCATAGAGAAGACCACAATTGGGATATTGCTGTTGCGCATCAGGCTGATTGCAGACGGGTCCATCACCTTCAAATTGTCAACCAGAACCTTTTGATAGGACAGCGTATCATAGCGCGTGGCAAGTTTGTCCAGTTTTGGATCAGCGGTATATACACCATCCACTTGCGTGCCCTTCAGGAGCGCATCACAGCCCATTTCCGCCGCTCTGAGCGCGGCGCCTGTATCTGTCGTAAAAAACGGATTGCCCGTTCCGGCGGCAAAAATAACCACACGGCCCTTTTCCATATGGCGCACAGCGCGGCGACGAATAAAGGGCTCACAGACAGATTCCATGCGAATGGCCGACTGTACACGGGTTTGAATACCAAGGGATTCCAGCGCGTTTTGCATCGCCAGCGCGTTCATAACTGTCGCGAGCATGCCCATACTGTCGGCCTGGGAACGATCCATGCCTTCGGCGGCGCCCGACATGCCACGGAAAATATTACCGCCGCCAATGACAACGCACACCTCAGCCCCGGCCGCGCGGGCCGTGCCAATTTCAGACGCAAATTTCAGGCAAGTTGGCATATCAATGCCAAACTCACCTGACCCCATCAAAGCTTCACCAGAAAGCTTTAAAAGGACACGTTTGAATTTTAACGGGCCGAGCCGGTTATCATCTACGGGCATAAGAGACGCACTCCAATTGCATGGCGCTCGTCTTAACGGATTCCCTGCCCTCTGTCATGCCGATTTGTCTATTTAAAACAGTTATCAGGAGGTTTTTGACAAGGAGGCTACTTCAGCGGCAAAATCATCCTCGGCTTTTTCAATCCCCTCGCCAAGAGCAAAGCGCGCAAAGCCTTTGAGGGTCAGCCCTGCATCAGCCAGATAGGCCCCCACAGTTTGATCCGGGTTCATAACAAAGCTTTGTTCGACTAGGACGATTTCCTTATAGAATTTCTGAATCCGACCCTTGATCATATTCTCAATGATATTTTCCGGCTTGCCGCTCTCACGGGCCTGTTCTGTCAGGAATATTTTTTCCTTCTCAACAATAGACGGGTCAAGCTCATCAACGGTCGCCGCAGCCGGGGAGGTCGCGGCAATATGCATGGCGATTTTGCGGCCATGTTCAGCGACATCGCCGGCCCCTTCCAAAGCAACGAGCACGCCGACCTTACCCATATTGGTGGTTTCAGCATTGTGAATATAGGTCGCAACCGCGCCGCCATCGGCAGATAATTTAACACTGCGACGCAAGGACATATTCTCGCCAATCGTCGCGACCATGCGCTTAACCAAGTCTTCAACCGTGCCGTCCCCATCCGGAGAGGCCGCACCAAGTACGCCGTCAAGGCTGCCATCTGTGGTCAATGCCACGTTGGTAATATCCCGCAAAGTCGACTGGAACTGCTCATTTCGGGCGACGAAATCAGTTTCAGCATTCAGCTCAACCATCACGCCGGTTTGGCCGTCTTCTGAAACCTGAACAGCCACCAGACCGTCTGCCGCGGTCCGTCCGGATTTCTTGGCCGCCTTAGAAAGACCCTTAGCCCGCAACCATTCGGTCGCGGCTTCTTTATCCCCATCGGATTCAACAAGGGCTTTTTTGGCATCCATCATGCCCGCACCGGTTTGATCACGTAATTCCTTAACGAGGGCAGCTGTAATCTGAGCCATCGGAGTATCCTTTATATGTATCGTATTATGTATCGTTTGAGATTTAAAAACTTAACTCTACCGGAATAAAATCTAACCCGGGCTGGCTTCACCTTCCGGGGCTGGCGTTTCAGCCGTCTCTACACTCGCCTCTTCTGCCAAGGCGACATCGGCGGCGGCCAAATCCTGAGCAACAACCGTATCCAGATCCTCGCTTTCACCCAGATCAATACCAAGGTCCCCGGTTGATTCGGCAAGACCGTCGAGCACCGCATCGGCCACCAGATTACAATAGAGCGAGATCGCCCGTACCGCATCATCATTGCCCGGATAAGGAAAATCAATCGATTCCGGATTGCAATTGCTGTCCACCACGGCAACAACTGGAATCCCCAGTTTTTTGGCTTCTTGAACCGCAATCGCTTCCTTATTGGTATCGATCACAAAGATCAGACTGGGCAGACCGCCCATATCAGCAATCCCACCGAGTGCCCGGCTGAGCTTGTCACGCTCGCGCTCAAGGTTTAGCAATTCCTTTTTCGTCAGGCCAATTTCAGCAACATCGCCGTCAAACATGGCCTCTAATTCTTTCAACCGCTTGATCGAGTTAGACACGGTCGACCAATTGGTCAGCGTGCCACCAAGCCAGCGATGGTTCATATAATATTGCGCGCAGCGTCCAGCCGCTTCAGCAACAGGCTCTTGCGCCTGACGTTTAGTGCCGACAAAAAGCACACGTCCGCCCTTGGCAACGATATTGCGCACTTGCGTCAAAGCCTGATGCAATAGCGGCACGGTCTTTGACAAATCCATAATATGAATACCGGAACGATCTCCATAGATGAAAGGCTTCATCTTTGGGTTCCAGCGATGGGTTTGGTGTCCAAAATGCACGCCCGCTTCAAGCAATTGGCGCATGGTAAACTCTGGTAGAGCCATGTTTCTTTCTCTCCTATCCGGTTGGCCGCCGCAGGGGAATGAGGACCATTTGGTCCCCACACCGGACATTATGTCCTGCGTGTCGGATTTTGTGGCGCTATAAACATATTTTCAGACCAAGGGCAAGAAAATTCGACTTGCCTGACATATTGATAGATCAAACAAAGTCTATTTGGTAATGCTCCCCTAAAGCGGGATGCAGGCCGTATTTAGCCATTCGGCTGTGTCAGGATCGACAAGTGGGCCGATTTTGGCGAGCACA
>JARFRJ010000431.1 GCA_029287305.1 Hyphomonas sp.
GTGGGCTCGGAGATGTGTATAAGAGACAGATGTAGAGCGGCGTATCTGCGATAGATGCGGATTTATTGATTATGTGAATCCCAAAATTGTCACCGGAGCAGTGGTGTATTCCGGCGATAAAATTTTACTTTGCAAACGGGCCATTCATCCGCGCAAAGGCTATTGGACCCTGCCAGCCGGGTTTATGGAGGAAGGCGAGACAGTCGAGGCGGGCGCTATGCGTGAGGCTGAGGAAGAGGCCAGAGCAACGATCAGAATAGATCGCCTGCTCGGCGTCTATTCGGTGACGCATATCTCTCAGGTCCATATTATGTATCGCGCGGAGCTTGTTTCAGATATTTCGCCCGGCCCGGAAAGCTTGGAAGTAGGTCTGTTTGACTGGCGGGATATTCCTTGGCGAAATCTGGCGTTTCCAACAATTATCTGGGCTTTGACCGCTTATGCCGAGACCCGGAACAAGCATGATTTTCCGCCCTTTACCAACCCGCCCGGGATCAAACCGCCCCAGCTTTATGAGACCTGACAAGCTTGGTCGACAAGCCTGGTCGACAAGCCTGGTCGACAAGCCTGGTCGACAAGCTTGATCGACAAGCCTGTCTAACCAAGCACACGTCACCGATATGTGCGTCTAGGTCTTGTCCAGATGTTTAAGCATATAGGGTGTATTCAGCGCGCCAAAGACAATGACTATCACTATATTGCCCATGAGCCAATTGGCCCAGATATCTTCTGAGAATCTCCGCCACAGGAATTCATTCAAAAAGCCCATCTCGATAAAAAACAGGCCCCAGCGTATCGCCAGAGTCCGCCAGGCAAAATCGGGCAGATTAAAAGCGGTTTTAAACATATATTTCCAGATATTATGCCCCAGAGCGAAGCCGCCAAAAATCAAGCTGGCAATAAACCAGTTTTGGATGGTCGGCTTGTAATAGATGAACATTTTATCCTGCAAAAGAATACCGAGCGTGCCAAATCCACCGACCAAAAGAGAGGTCACAATTAAAAAGGGGGGGATGGCTTCTTTTCTCATACGTTTGAGGAGTATGATGAAAAGTGTGCAGACAATTAGCGCCCCTGTGGCCCAATAGAGCGAGGTTTCCGGATTGATATAGGGCCATGTCTCCGGCACACGACGCAGAACATTATAAAGCGTGATAAAAATGATGATCGGGAAAATATCTGTCCAGATTTTGCCGACTTTTCCAGCCGTGACGTGCATGCCTGACCCGGGCGCGGTCATGCTCGCATCTGCCATCTGCGCGTCTTCTTTGTCTTTGGGATCATTCATGCTGGGCAGGCCTTTATCATATTGTGGAACCTATAGAGGCTTTCGTTTTGAAGGTATAGTCTCATATGTTTTTTGCGCCCGCCCGAGGGATGCTGTCCTAGGTATGCCTGTCCGAGGGGTGAAAATCAGTATTTTTAAACAGGGTATCAAACCCCCTCTTCACAGATATCCATATGCGCCTAAAATGATGTCAGTCCAACCAGAGCCTTGGCATAGGCCTCTGCAGAGAAGGCTTGCAGATCATCTGCGCCCTCGCCAACGCCCACATAATGGATCGGCAGGGCATGGCGCTCGGCAATCGCCACCAAAACGCCGCCTTTGGCGGTTCCATCAAGCTTGGTCATAACAAGGCCGGTAATGCCAGCGCTGTGGCGGAAGGCTTCGACCTGGCTCAGCGCATTTTGTCCGACCGTCGCATCTAGAACCATCAGCACATCATGCGGGGCGTCCGGGTCAAGTTTCTGGATCACGCGGATAATTTTCGCCAGCTCACTCATCAGCTCATCCTTGTTTTGCAAGCGTCCGGCGGTGTCAATCAGAACCAGATCAAGGGCGTCGCGTTTGGCGCGCATCATTGCATCATGGACGAGCCCAGCTGCGTCTGCGCCCGGTGCTTCTGCCATAATCGGAAAGCCAGCCCGGTCAGCCCAGACGGTTAATTGCTCAATCGCGGCCGCGCGAAAAGTATCTGCTGCGACGATCAGTGTTTTCAATCCGCTCGCTGAGAGTTGCGCCGCGATTTTACCGATAGTCGTGGTCTTGCCCGACCCGTTAACCC
>JARFRJ010000314.1 GCA_029287305.1 Hyphomonas sp.
GTCTCGTGAGAATATAAGCTGGGTGGCCACACAATTGGATGTTAAAGAACGCGATGTTGAAAATATGGCATCACGTCTTTCGCGTCATGATAAATCCCTCAACAGCCCTGTCCAGACAGATCAAGATAGTGCCACAGAATGGCAGGACCTTTTGCCCGATACTGGCGAGGATATGACGCAAACTACCATCGGGGAAGCTGATAATAAGCGCCGCGCCAATTGGATTTCGCGGGCACTGGAAACACTTACCGAGCGTGAAAATTTTATCATCAATCGACGCTGTTTGGCCGAAGAAAATGATACGCTGGAAGCCTTGGGTAAAAAGCTCAATCTTTCCAAGGAACGGGTCCGTCAGATCGAACATCAGGCCCTGAAAAAACTCCGGCAGTCATTGGAAAACATTGTCGGTGACGCAGATATGGCAGGGCTCATTCCCGACGCCTAATGTTTATATGATCCGCATTTAAAGCGCTTATCGGCGAGGTGTAGACAGGCCCGTCGCCCTGTCCCTTGCCCTGCCTGACACGCTTGAATAGCTCACATATATGTAAATTTTACAGACAGGTGCCCGATTAACTTGATGGCCCTGCCAGAAGCCTTGATGTCTCCAGATAAGTCTTTTCATGATTTGGCAGGCGTGTGAAAGGGGCACAAAACTTCCCCCTGACCAAAATATGATTGACCTTTAAATTTCCGCCTTTAATCTCAAGCGGCTAATCAATGAGGGAAGAAAATATGACCATTGCACACCGCAAGATGGATACATGGGGCTCGCGTTTTGGATTTATAATGGCCGCTGTGGGGTCCTCTGTCGGTCTCGGTAATTTCTGGCGCTTTCCTTTCACGGCAGGTGAAAATGGCGGCGGGGCCTTTATAATCATCTATCTTGTCTGCGTGCTTTTATTTGGCTTGCCGATTCTGATGGCAGAATATGCCTTGGGGCGTAAATCAGGTCGGTCTGCAATTGATGGTGTAGAATATCTTGCACGCAAGGATGGTAGAAGCTCAGCCTGGGTCATCGTTGGATGGGTCGGCTCGCTTGCTGCCTTTGGCATATTAAGTTTCTATATGGTCATATCGGCTTGGATACTGGATTTTATTCCACAAGCCTTAACGGGAAGTTTTGCAGGCTTTACAGCCGAACAATCCAGTGAGAATTTTGGCGCAACTCTGTCGGATAAAACAAGTCTTGTCTTCTGGCTCGCCTTATTTATTGGCGTCAACACCTTCATTCTGGCGCGCGGTGTTAAAGGTGGCATTGAACGGGCCGCAACTTTGCTGATGCCGATTTTCTTTCTGCTTCTGATTGGTTTGGTCATATTTGCTTTGAGAAATGGCGACGCGGAAAAAACCGCAGCCTTCCTGCTCGCCCCTGATTTCTCCAAAGTTACTTTTGAAACCTATTTGGCGGCCATAGGCCAAGCCTTTTTCTCTATTGGTGTTGGCTCCTGTTTGATGATTACCTATGGGGCCTATATTGCGCGGGAAACCAATATCCCTGTCTCATCCGCCATTGTGGCCGGCGCAGATACAATGGTCGCGCTGATTGCCGGTTTTGCAATTTTTCCGATTGTTTTTGCCTTTGGCCTTGATCCAGCTGGCGGAGCGGGCCTGTTTTTCGTCTCTCTACCGATTGCCTTTGGCCAAATGCCCGCCATAGCCGGGGCGTCCTTTTTTATACTAGCCCTGTTTGCCGCGCTGACCTCTTCAATCTCGCTGATGGAGGTGGGGGTGTCGTGGCTTGAGGATCGTGGCAAGCTTGGCCGCACTCGCGCCGCTATGCTGGTCGGGCTGACCCTGTTTGCCTGCGGTATCGCCTATATTTTCAATGGGGCGCTGATTGATATTATGGATTTCATTACAGGCCAACTCATGCTGCCCTTGGGGGGCATACTTGTTGCTGTCTTCTCCGCTTGGATATTAGGCCGGGAAACCTTACGGTCTGAATTTGAAAACCCACGAATGATGGCGCTCTGGCGCTTTGCCTGTCGCTATGTGGTTCCACCCGCCGTGACGTTCATTCTCGTTTTTGGAGCCTTGCAGACAGCCCAAGGCAATGGCTGGATCACGCTGCCAGAATTCATGCATGATTTGCTGCCCCCGCCCGCATAGGCTTGATAATCAATGACGGGGCTTATTTGCCAAATGCGTGTGCAATGGACCACTTGAGCAGGCAGTGCGTTAAAGCGATCCAAAAGAATCGCCTTAATGCTTAACTCCGGGCGAAAATCTTGGCGAATGTATCTGTCGCGCGGATAAGCTGGTCGATAATCCCGGCCTCCATGCTGGAATGCCCGGCATTGGGAACGATATGCAAGTCTGCTTTCGGCCAGGCTTTCTTCAGCGCCCAGGCCGTTGACAGCGGTGTCACCACATCATAGCGCCCATGCACAATCGTGCCGGGAACATCTGGAAGCCTTTCCCTGACAGCGTCCAATAACCAGCCGTCTCGCTCAAAAAAGCCTTTATTGATAAAATAGTGATTTTCAATCCGCGCGAAGGCATCGACAAAATCATCATCTTGAAAGCGCGAAGGGGAGCGCCCTTGCGAATTTAAGGTAATCGTCTCACCTTCCCAATGCGACCAAGCCCGTGCCGCCCGGCGGCGCACCGGCGCATCATCACAGGTCAGGCGGGCATGATAGGCGGTGATTAAATCATGGCGCTCCTCTTCTGGTATGGGGTCCAGAAAACGGTCAAAGGCATCTGGAAAAAGCCGACTTGCGCCTTCCTGATAAAACCAACGAAGCTCTGCCTGCGTCAGCAAGAATACACCGCGCAGGATAATCCCCAAAACCCGCTCCGGATAGGTAACCGCATAGGCCAGAGCCAAGGTGGACCCCCAAGAGCCCCCAAAGAGGACCCATTTTTCAATCCCCAAAGTCTGGCGCAGTTTTTCTATATCCTCAACCAGATGCCATGTTGTGTTCTCCTCCAGCTCTGAATGCGGAGTAGATTTACCACAGCCACGTTGATCCGACAGGATGACGCGATATTTACGGGCATCAAAAAAGCGGCGCATTTGTGGGCTGGAGCCGCCCCCCGGCCCGCCATGCAAAGCGATCACTGGCACCCCTTTAGGATTGCCTGATTCTTCCCAATACAGTGTATGCTGGTCTGAAACACTTAAATTGCCTGTTTTATTGGCGTTATAAGCTGCGTATAAGTTGCGCAGAAGTTTTGGCTTATTCATATATTCATCTACCATTAATGCCTCTTCCATATATGTATAAGCTAGGTATAAGCACAGATATATGGTTATTATCGGTTTAAAAGCGATAAGGCTCAAAAATCCCAAGAGGCAGTATGAAACCCTTTTCTTTTTTAACTCTTCCTTTGTTGATGTGCACATTGCTTATGTCAGCCTGTGCCACCGTCTCGGTTGTTGTCGATAATTCTCCTGAAATTGAAGCCCAATCAGACGTGCAAAGTGATATTCAGATCGCTGGCGAGACTTTTGAGCAAAAGGCTCTGTCACGTGGCTGGATCTTGCCGAGCCCAAATCTGTCCAATATGACAAATATTCTGATTGACGGAAAATCGCAGACCAATACGCCGGGCAAGGACACATATGCTTATTTTATCGGCGCTGAAATCCGCCCAATGGCTGAGATTAAACAGACGATTGTCACAGATGTGAAAGATGCGACCAGTAGTTTGCAGACGGTTTCAGATAAAATCACAGCTTTTCTGGCAATAGAGATGCAGGCGCGAACAATTACAGAGCGCACCGATTTGATCAATTATGAACGCTGCCTGGTTAAAGCGCATCAAACCAAACGGAATTTCACACGCGCCATCGAATTGGCGAAACTAAAAGAAGATGGCGATATTCAGCTTGTGGAAACGGGTTTCATTGCCGAGATTGATCGCGCACAACGCCTTATAAAAGCATTACATGCGGACTATTCCGGTCACAGCACATCTGAGAATACCTCATAAAGCCACTCCCCTTTTTGAAATTTTGGACCCACAATCCCTGGTGTTCCCTAAGCTTGAACAGGCTCTGGGGCTTGCCTTTTGGGGCAATTTGCCCTGTGTATAAAAAGAGTTCAGGTGTGGAGGAACTATCCCATGATTACGCCCGCAGATGATTACCCCATTCATCAAACAGCCGAGCCGATCGCCTATAGCGGTACAGACCGTAATTTTTATGATCGCTATTTCTTTAATGGCTATAGCGCAGATGGCTCCGTCTTTTTTGCCATTGCCCTTGGGGTCTATCCTCACCTTAATATTATTGATGGCGCGTTTTCTTTGTTAAAAGAGGGCCAGCAATCCTCTGTCTTCCTGTCACGCGTCTTGAACCATGACCGTATGGATACATCCATTGGCCCTTTCCGGATTGATGTTCTGGACCCCTTAAAAAGACTAAAAATCACACTTGCAGAGACCGAAGGGCTCGGCGCTGAACTCATATTTAACGCCCGGGCCCGCCCAATAGAGGAGCCCCGCTTTAACTGGCGTCAAGGCTCACGCACTCTGATTGATTGCACGCGGATGACACAAAACGGGCTTTGGTCCGGCAAAATCCAGTGCGATGGACAGGAGATTTCTCTCTTAGAGGGCTGGACAGGTACGCGCGATCGCAGCTGGGGCGTGCGCCCGATCGGCGCGGCGGATGGTAATCCGGTGGTGCCCTTTCACATGCCCCAATTCTATTGGATGTGGACCCCGCTTAATTTTGCTGACCGGTCCTTTTTCTTTCATCTGAATGATGATGCCCATGGGCATGCCTGGAACACCAAAGCCGTCATGATCCGCGATGGCGATGACAGTCCGCCGATTGAAATGGCTAAATGCGAGGCTGAAATAAACTATCTGCCAGGCACACGGCGGGTCAAAACCGGGCGCTTGATATTTACAGACCGGGACAATAAATCCGGGCAGATAGACCTGACCCCTCTGCATCAGTTTCAAATGAAAGGGATCGGCTATCGTCATCCCAAATGGACCCATGGTGCTTACATCAGTGATGAGGCCAGTTGGGCCCGGGAAGACTGGCGCCCTGATGATTTAACCAGCGCAGATATGCATAATCTACATATTCAGGCCGTGTCGAAAGCCCGTCTCACAGATGCAGAGGGACGCCATTATGATGGATTTGGCAGTTTCGAACAGCTCTTTGTCGGGCCGCATGCGCCCAGCGGATTTCAATCCATTCTGGATGGCGCATCATGAGTGAGATGGCCCAAGATGCAAGCTTAATTAAACGGCTTACTGCCTATCTTATCCAACAAATGCCGGCGGCAGAGGACCTGACCATTTCCGCGCTCACCCGTATACATGGCGGGGCCTCGCGTGAAACCTATTCTGTCGATATTGTGTATACTCAGGCCGATGAGACGGTCCAGACGGGTCTGATCTTGCGCCGCGACCCGGTTGACAGCCTTATTGAAACCGAACGGCGGATTGAATTTGCCGCCCTGAAATCGGTTGAGGCTCTGGATATCCCGACCCCGATCCCGCTTTTTCTGGAAGTAAGCACAGGCCCTCTTGGAGCGCCTTTTTTTATTATGAGCCGGATTGAGAACAGCGTCGCCTCAGTTCCTTTTCGTCTGGAGCGGCTGACCCCGCATCAAGAGGCGCTTGGCCAGCAAATGTTTGCCCATATGGGCCATATTGCGCGCCTAGATGTAGACAAGAGCGCGCTGGCCGAAGAAGTTGCCCTTCCCACACCTGAAACATGCTGGTCCATCGCGCTCGATTATTGGGAAGATCAGATCAACACGAATGCCCGCAAGCCAGAAGCGATCGCCAAAGCCGCCATTCGGCATTTAAGGCGGCATCCGCCGCCGCCCGCGCAAAAACTGTCCCTCATTCATGGGGATTATCGGGTGGGTAATTTCATGCATGATGAAAAGGGCACAATTACGGGCATATTGGATTGGGAAATGGCGCATATTGGGGATCCATATGAAGATATTGCCTGGGCCAGTGATCTGTTATGGTCGGGCGGTGATGTGACAAAAGCGGCCGGGCTTATTTCCTGGCCAGAGGCGATTGCCACTTGGGAAGCCGCGTCTGGCCTGACATTTGATTTTCAGGCGTTTGAGTGGTGGTCGATTTTTTCATCTGTCAAAGCTATCAGCATTTGGATTTCTTCAGCGCGCGCCTATGCGGATGGCGCAAATGATGATCCGGTTTTGGCCTTTTCTGGCTGGTTTACCCATGCAGCCCATGAGCGTATTTTAAGTGCGCGTCTGGCCTCCAAATATAAAGGATAAAGTGAGATGGCTGATATTGCGATGATATTAGAGCGAACAGGGCGCACACTGACCCAAAATGTCACCCCGCTTCTGGACGGTCACTACGCACAGGGTCACGTGCTTATATGTGGTTTGATCAATCATATGGCCGCGACAAGCTTTGAGGCGCATATTGATCAT
>JARFRJ010000315.1 GCA_029287305.1 Hyphomonas sp.
CATTCGGTCTCGCGCAAACTGGCAGAAGCGCACAGGTTTCAATGGGTCCGGCGCAGTATGCTGAATGAGGCCCCGATTAATGTGTTTCAGCGCCTGCGCCAAACAGATCAATAAAATGTTTCGCTTAGATGCGCTTTATTGCATCTTTTCAGGGAAGGCGGGGAGTTCGCCCTTATCGGCCATTTCATGCTGAATGATCACACGTGCCCCGCTCTGTTCGGCCAGCGCTTCGAATTTATCCATGGAGGTGAGGGTTTCAGCTTCATTGGCATTAAAGCGCGGCACCCGTCTTAATTCCCGGCTTTCACGGCGATGATATAAATCCCCGCTTAACAGGACCGGGCCCATTTCCTGCAAGTCTACCCAAAGCGATGTATGGCCCGGCGTATGCCCGGGGGTTGGAATAATCTGCACAGACCCGTCCCCAAACACATCATATTGGCCGGAGAAGGTCTCACGCTCCAGATCGCTATAATTAATATAGGGGCTCGGCGTTTCCTCTGCCGCCTCTGGGCCAGTTTCGGGAAACATCGCGCCATATTCATCAGCATGAACCAGCCATTTGGCGTTCGGAAATTGATCAATTTGGCCCGTATGATCCAGATGACTGTGTGAGATGGAGATGAGGTCAATAGAATCAGGGGTGAGGTCTATCTCGGCCAATTGCTCGGTCAGAGTTCGTTCCAGTGTGATCGTATAGACGCCATTTTGCTGGGCATCTTGCCCGGCAAGGCCTGATGGCAGGCCCAAATCCCAAAGTAGCGTCGCCTCTGGATGGCGGATCAGCCAGCATGTGCTGGCATAGACATCGCTTTGCCCGGCATAATCGCCTGCTGAAGAAAAAGCATCGAGATCAGAAATTTCAATCCGCCCACAATCCAGCATATACATTTCCATCTGGCTTGGCCGAACGGCGCTTATTTTTTGCGGCGTACTCTGTTCCGGCGCAGCAAGTTCAGAGGTTGCTATATCCGGTGTCGGCGGCTCGGGGATGGTCTCATTGGAGCAGGCCGCCCCAATCAAGGCGAGACTTGTCAAGGCAAGGTATTTCATCACTCTGTCCTTATTCAGTTTCTGGCGTCTTCTGATGATGAGACGACACGCAGTCGCCCATCCTCAATTTTGCGATAAAAGCATGATCGTCTGTGAGTATGACATGCTGGACCTGTTTGTAAAACCCTCAGCAAAAGCGTATCCTGATCGCAATCGGTTAATATCTCGACAAGGTGTTGGACATGTCCGGATGTTTCCCCTTTGCGCCACAGGCTTTGGCGCGACCTTGACCAATAGGTGACTTGCCTTGTCTTGAGGGTCAAAGCCAAGCTTACGGCGTTCATCCAGGCCAGCATCAGAACTTGCCCGGTTTCAGCCTCTTGCGCAATGATCGGGATAAGACCGTCAGCATTGAATTTTGGCCGTAAATCAAGCGTTTCATCCTGCGCCCCTGCAGATTTTAAAGGCGGCATAAATTCATTTTGCATGCGTCTGGGCCTTTTTCATTCAGCTTTGCGATATGTCCCGCATTTCAGGGTCGCTTACGCCTCTCCATAATAGGAGTGATGGGTCTGTCTTTGAAACTATAGGCCGACGAGGTATATCGTGCAAATATAGAGGCATAAAGAGAGACTTGGTATAAGAGAGACTTGGTATGCGCCGAATTGATATTGTTGAAGTAGGCCCGCGGGATGGCTTGCAGAATGATCCAGCCCGTCTGGACGTGATTCAGAAATTGGAGTTTATCGACCGTTTGGAAATGGCGGGTGTACGGCGATTGGAAGCGGGGGCCTTTGTTAGTCCGCGCGCTGTGCCAAAAATGGCCGACAGTGCGGACCTTTTCCGACAATTGCACAAGCGGGACGGACGCAGTCGCATCGCGCTTGCCTTAAATGAAAAAGGGGTGCGCAAAGCGATTGGCAGCGCGGCGGATGAGATTAATTTTGTCCTCGTCGCAAGTGCCGGATTTGGCCTCAAAAATCAGGGCATGTCGCCGCAAGACAGCGCCGATCATCTGGCGCGATTGGCCCCGCTTGTTCACGAGGCCGGGATTGCCTTGACCGCGACCATATCGGTTGCCTTTGGTGACCCTTATGAGGGCGAGGTTGATGTGAACAGTGTTGCCAATCTGGCCGCTCAGGCGCAAAGGGCGGGCGTCGCAGAAATTGCGCTGGGGGATACGATCGGGGTAGCGACCCCTTGGGCGGTTCAGAAGATGATAGAGGCGGTGCGCTGTCAGGCCCCGGATGTCTATTTACGCATGCACTTTCATGATACGCGCGGCCTAGCTCTGGGGAATATATATGCGGCGATTGAAGCGGGCGTCGATATTATCGACGCGTCCTGCGGCGGCATCGGGGGCTGCCCGTTCGCGCCGGGTGCAACCGGAAATGTCGCGACAGAGGATGTGGTATATATGTTGGAACGCGCGGGTTTCTCAACTGGAATTGATCTGGACAGAATGATTGAAACGGCGATCTGGCTTGAAAGCGTGCTTGGACATCCCGTTCCCTCCCGCTTAAGCCGGGCAGGGCGGTTTCCTTATATCTGAGCGGATAATATTTATAGGCCTTTCAAGCCAATTGGGGTCAAGACACCTAACTCGGATACGCTCTAGGCTTGCCCCACCAGGGTTTATCCGGGTCAATATCGCCGCTCTGATATCCAGAGACCAGATGATAGGCAAGCCACAGGCCAAACAAGCCGAAGAACACGCCAGAAAGGGCTTGT
>JARFRJ010000461.1 GCA_029287305.1 Hyphomonas sp.
AAGTTGCCCTGTCAGGCGCGATCCGTCCGGTAGCAAATGCGGAATACAGGTTAAAAGAAGCGGCCAGGCTGGGATTTGAACGCGCTTATATTCCAGATGCAAATATGCAGGACATTTCGGGCTTGACGCTGCATCCGGTTAAGCGTCTTAACGAGCTGAGAGACTTGCTGGCACCGGATATGGCTCATGACTGAGACCTTTGCGCAAACATTTACCATTTTTGATGCGATTGCGGCGCTTATCATTGGTCTGTCTGCGCTGATGTCCTTTGTCAGAGGTTTCCTGCGGGAATTGGCAACCCTTGGCGCATTTCTCGTCGCGATCGCGGCAGCCTATTATGCACATGACATGTTTGCCACCGGTTTGGCTGCGTGGACCACCCCTGCGCTGAGTATTTGGATGTCCACCCTTCTTCTGGTCGGAACAAGTTTTATTCTCGTCTATATTCTTGTCGCCTGGCTCGGCCATACAATGACACGGAAAATTCACGGGCCAGAAGGCGTCTCTTTTCTAGACCGATTATTCGGTCTTTTTTTTGGCGCCGCACGCGGCTTCATTGCAATGATTTTTATTGTGCTTATGGTTCAAAACACTATGCCAGATGATGAGCTTCCCCCATGGGTGTCAAATGCGATCAGCTATCCTGTCTTTAATTATGCTATTGAGATGATCAGCGACAATCTTCCAGCCTTATCGTCGGCTTTGGAAGACAGATCAGACGGGCCTGACGCCGCCCCGGCTGCGCCTTATTCAGAGAAGGATGAATAATGTTTTGGGAATATGACAGTGATAAATTGCGCGAGGAATGCGGCGTCTTTGGGGTGTTTGGTCATCCTGAAGCCGCGATTTTAACCACGCTCGGCTTGCACGCCCTGCAACATCGTGGTCAGGAAGCATGCGGTATCGTTACATATGATAAGACAAGCTTTCATACTGAGAAGCATATGGGGCTTGTTGGCGAGAATTTCTCTGGCAAAGACTTGCCCGACCGCCTGCCCGGCCATGCCGCCATTGGTCATAATCGCTATTCGACACAAGGTCGATCAGGCATGCGTAATATCCAGCCCATTTTTGCTGATCTGGCGATTGGCGGCTGTGCCATTGCCCATAATGGCAATCTGACCAATGCCCGCTATCTACGCCAGAAACTCGTCAGGGATGGGGCCATTTTCCAGACCACAATGGATACGGAAGTTGCCCTGCAACTGATCGCTAAAAGCCCAAAACAGACCATGACGCACAAGCTGATTGATGCGATGAGTCAGATTGAAGGGGGATATGCGCTGGTGGCCCTGACGCCCAAAAAGCTGATCGGAGCCAGAGACCCCAATGGCCTGCGTCCCCTGGTCATCGGTAAATTGCTGGACTCTTATGTCCTCGCCTCTGAAACCTGCGCTTTGGACATTATTGGCGCAGATTTTGTGCGTGAAGTTGAGAATGGTGAGATTGTCATTATCAATGAGACGGGCCTAGAATCGATCAAACCCCTCCCGCCCAAACCCGCCCGGCCTTGTGTGTTTGAATATGTCTATTTCTCCCGGCCAGACTCAATCATTCAGGGCCGCAGCGTCTATGAAGTGCGCCGCCGGATGGGCCATCAACTGGCTGAGGAAACCCCCATCGAGGCTGATGTGGTTGTGCCTGTTCCAGATAGTGGAACGCCGGCCGCGATTGGCTTTTCTGAAAAGTCTGGAATTCCTTTTCAGCTTGGCATTATCCGCAGCCATTATATCGGGCGAACCTTTATCCAGCCTACCCAGACAAGCCGCGAAACCTCCGTCTCGCGCAAGCATTCGGC
>JARFRJ010000028.1 GCA_029287305.1 Hyphomonas sp.
CCATTATAGTATAACACGCCCAAATTATATTGCGCGCTCGCATGGCCTTGCTCGGCGGCGCGTGTACACCATTTGACGGCGGCGGCATAATCTTGGGCCACACCTTCACCCTTAGCGTACATAAGAGCTATCTTGAACTGGTCCTCCGCGCTACCATTTTCAGCCGTGGCTTCCAGAGACTGGATATCCACCATTTCCTCCGGCTGGGCTGCTGTGTCAGATATCGGCGCAGCTTCAGAGACATCTTCAGCCGTTTGCAAATCCGCATCCGCGCGCTCATCTTGAGCAATAGCCGGTAAACCAAACAGAGACAATAGACACATGGCCCCTACACAGATTAATTTTATCATCATATCCTCGCCATAACACTAATTCACATATTGTTAATCTATTGCCGCCTGAAGACAAAGCATTTTTTGAAAATCTACCTGTATATTTCTATGGCTTATCTAAGTAATTCAAGCGCGATGCGGTCGGCGAGCAGACGTCCGGAAGGGGTCAGGCATAGCCGGCCCTCTTGGAGGGAAAGCCACCCCTCTGTTTGGAGGCTTTCAAGACGCGCTTTGTCTATAGGTCTGGGTAGAAAAGCGTTCACGCGGTCCTGTTCGATGCCTGTTTTTACACGTAGCCCCATGGTCAATATTTCAGCGGCGGTCTCTTCAGCGGTCAAGGCGGTTTCTGTTTGCCAAGGATGAGAGGCGTTTTGCACGGCGGTGATATATTCTTGTGGTCTGGCCCGGCCTTCTGTGCTGAGACGGACCCCGTCTAAGCTGAGACGGCCATGGGCACCGGGGCCAATGCCCAGCCAATCTCCGGAACGCCAATAGGTCAAATTATGCCGAGACTGGTCGGCTTTGCTGCGGGCATAATTGGAAATTTCATAGGCTGGTAACCCTGCTTGTGCGGTTAAATCTTCAGTCAACTCATAAAGGTCCGCTTGAGCTTCCTCATCCAAAGGGATCAGCGTGCCCCTCTGGGCGGCTTTGCCAAATGCGGTCTTTGGCGCAATGGTCAGCTCGTAAAGGGATAAATGGGGTGGTTTCAGAGATAGGAGGCTGGTCAGTTCCTCACGCCAAGCGGCAAGGCTTTGATCTGGCCGCGCATAAATCAGATCGACCGAATAGCGCTCAAAAATATGGGCGACCGTCTCAACCGCCTGCAAGCCTTGAGCGGCTGTATGATCGCGCCCGAGAAAGGCAAGTGCCCGATCATCCAAAGACTGCACGCCAAGGGAGATACGGTTTATGCCTGCCTCTTTCCAGTTTTTGGCACGGTCAAGGCGGATATCATTCGGATTGGCTTCAAGCGTGATCTCGCACCTCTCACTCAGTCCGAGCGCCGCTGTGCAGGCGTCGATAAATTGCGCGATTTGACTGGGTGACATCAGCGAGGGCGTGCCGCCGCCAAAATAGACAGAGGATAAAGGGGCTCGCCCCTTTAACTGGCTCGCTTGGGCCGCAAGATCGGCCAGCATCGCGTCAAATAAGGGCTCTGTTGTCCGATCTTTCGCCGCATAGACGTTAAAATCGCAATAGGGGCAAATATGCTGGCAATAGGGCCAATGCAGATAAAGGCCAAAGCCATATTGCGGGCCGATTGCACGTCCAGGGTTAATCATCCATCAAGGCCGCTTTCAATTTGGCAAAGGCTTTTGCCCG
>JARFRJ010000328.1 GCA_029287305.1 Hyphomonas sp.
GATCATGTCATCGTGACGGGCGCGGAACTGAAAAATGGCCTCTTGCGCGTCCAATTGGTCCGCGAATTGCCAGAGGCCAAAAAGCCCCGCAAGATTGCGATCGGAGCCTTGGACGCAGATCGTGCCGCCAGCCCTATCATAGACGCCAAGAAAGTTTCCGCGGCGTAATCGCCTGACATCTGAAACATATTCCCCCAAAGAGCCCCTTCTCAGTTTTGAGGAGGGGTTATTTTATATTGAGGCCTGCCTTTAAAGGGATTTAAATGAGGGGTCATAGCGTAATGAAACCCTGTGCATAGACAGTTTCCCTTTCAGGCTTTATGGCAGAGCGCATATGTCTGACCGTCCCCCTTCTTCTCGTCTTCCGCCTTTGCCCGCGCTGGAATGGAGCGATGAGGGCGCGCCCTTTGCAAGCGAGATGGACGATATTTACTATTCCAAAGAGGATGGACTGGCAGAGGGTGAGGCTGTCTTTCTGAAAGGGTGCAGATTACCAGAGTTTTGGGCGGGGAAAACACATTTTACGGTTGGCGAGCTTGGTTTTGGCACCGGGCTTAACCTGCTCATGCTATGGAAATTATGGCGTGAGCATCGCCCGGACAAATCCGCGCGGCTTGATTTTGTCAGCTTTGAGGGCTTCCCTTTATCTCGCACACAGGCGGAAAAAGCGCTTGCGCCTTGGTCCGCGCTCGCCCCTCTCAGGTCGATCCTCATGGAAAACTGGCCGGTCCACGCACGCGGTGTGCAAGAGATTAGCTTGCCCGATGGGATATCCTTGATCCTGCATATTGATGATATTGCCAAAGCCTTGCCCCAGAGCCAGTTTCAGGCCGACGCTTGGTTTCTGGATGGGTTCAGCCCCGCCAAAAACCCCGCCATGTGGGATGACACGCTTTATCCGGAAATTGCCCGGCGCAGCGCTATAGGCGCACATCTGGCGACCTTTACCGTAGCGGGCCATGTCCGGCGGGGCTTACAGAGCGTGGGGTTTACTGTCTCCAAACGAGACGGGTTTGGCCGTAAACGCCATCGGCTGGAAGCGGTGTTTAGGCCGCAAAATGTATCGGAGCCCTCTCTTGAGCCCGCCAAATCAAACCATGAGGGCAGGTTCGAGCACCCAGAAAGGGACGCCTTGTCCGCTCCAGTCAGATCGCAGCCCCAGCCTCTGAAAATAGCCATTATAGGCGGCGGAATTGCCGGGGTCGGGGCCGCTTATGCGCTCAATCGGCGCGGCGCGAAAGTGACCCTGTATGACAAAGCAGACCAGCTTGGCGCAGGGGCTAGCGGTAATCGCTTTGCTCTGCTGATGCCACGGCTTGATGCGGCTGATACCGGGCCTGCCCGTGTCTTGATTGGCGCCTATCTGAAAGCCCAGAGCGTCTATCGGCGCTTTGCCGGCGCGCAGATTACAAATGTTGAGCAAATCCCGCGCACACCCAAAGAGGCCAAACGCTATCAGGCCCTTTTGCAAGACCCGCCCCTTCCTGAGGCGTGGCTAAGCGCAGGATCAGAAAGCAGCCTCTGCCATCATAACTGCCTGATCCTTGAGCCAGAGCGGCTGATTGCGGATATTATGAAAGCGGGGGCGACACGCACAGTGTTGGGCAAAAAGCCAGACATTGATCTATTGACCCGGTCGGTCAATGGAGAGGGTTATGATCATATTATTCTGGCACAGGGGATGGGTGTGAAGGCTTTGCCAGGCTGTACTTGGCTGCCCCTTGAGGCGCGTATGGGACAAGTAGAAACGGGTCAAGGAGAAGACAAATTACCCCTAGCGGTCAGCGCCGGCCATTACGCTTTGGCGCTCGGTAAAGACCGCCTCTGGGGGGCCAGCTTTGAGAAAGTCGCGCCCAATCATGACGCGCAGATCAGCCCGCACGCGCGCGCGGCCAATTGGAAAAACCTTACTGACCTTGTCTCTTCAGACTGGATCAACCCAGCCGCCCCGATCCAGTCGCGGGCTGGTATTCGCGCGACCACGCCGGATAAGCTGCCGCTTGCCGGGCCCTTGCCGGATTATTCCAAAAGCCTGATTACGCATGCAGATTTACGCTATGGACGCGCCGTGCAAGCCGACATGCCGATCTATGCGGGCCTATGGCTGCTCACAGGTTTGGGCGCGCGCGGCTTTACCTTTGCCCCTTGGCTTGGGGAAATACTTGCTCGGCAGATATATGGTGAAGCGGCTTCTATCGGATCGGATGAAGCCCGTTTGATCCGCCCGGATCGGTTTATCCTGCGCGGTCTGAAACGCAGGGAAATCTAGAGCCTATCCGCCCTAGAGTAGCCCCGTTTGATCGGAGCTAATCCTCGCTCATTTCATAGGCATTGGCACCAATTTCCCAGGCGAACCGATTTCCCTCTCCTGCCCAGCGCGCATAGGCGACGCTGCCGTCTAAACCAGCTTGGTGAGCAAGATATTCTGCCCAATCAGACGCATTATCGACCTCAAAGGCAATCGGATGTACGCCCCAAAGCAATTGCGCCTGACGCAAGCGATCCGGATTGATGGACCCATACAGGACAGGAACCGGGCCGCGTACCCGGCTGAACCGGGCCAGACGCTGGAAAGAACCTGTGCGCATCGCAATGCTTTTGGTCCCATGCTGGCGGGCCAATCCATGCACAGAGCGCGCAACCACATCAACAATCCCCTCATCTCTGGCCGCATCCTGACCCTGAAATTGCTGCATGGAAGCGGCAAAGTCATCGGCTCTTTCCGTGGCCTTGATGATGCGGTCCATAATTGCAACCGCTGTCGCCGGATGGCGACCAACCGCCGTTTCAGCCGACAGCATAACCCCATCAGCGCCCTGATATATCGCTGTCGCGACATCGCTGGTCTCTGCCCGTGTCGGCGCGGCATGCTCAATCATCGATTCTAGCATTTGTGTCGCGACAATAACTGGTCGGCCAACCCTGCGCGCGGCGCGGATAATCCGTCTTTGAATGATCGGCACCTGTTCAGAGGGAAATTCCACGCCCAAATCTCCCCGCGCGACCATCACCGCATCGGCGGCGTCTACAATCGCCTCAAGATGAGTGATCGCAGCGGGTTTTTCCAGCTTGGCAATCAAAGGCACGCGATGGGGCATCAGCGCTTTAGCCGTTTCAATATCGGCAACTGTCTGGACAAAGCTGAGAGCCACCATATCCACACCCAATTGCATGGCAAAGGCGAGGTCTTCACGGTCCTTGTCGGTCATCGCGCCAACGGGCAGGGCTTTTCCGCGCACGGTAAAGCCTTTTTTATCGCTGAGTATTCCAGGCAATTCTGCACGGACTTTTGGCCGCTCTCCAAGCTCTAGAACCCGTAAAAGCAATTGCCCATCATTCAGCAATATCTCATCTCCGACATCCAGAACATTTAGAATTTCGGGATGCGGAACCGGAATTTCATGTTCAGATTCAGCGTGTTTTTCGGCGGTTAAAACATACTCGCCATGAAAGCTGAGGCGGATTTTACCCTCTGGGAATGTTCCAACCCGAATTTTCGGGCCTTGCAAATCAGCCAAAATCGCCAAGGGTCGCCTGAACCGGCGTTCGACCTCGCGGATGCGGTCAAATATCTGCTTGTGATCTTCATGCGATCCATGGCTGAAATTAAGCCGGAAAATATCCACGCCCGCTTTTGCGAGTAAATAGATCGTATCCGGCGCCGCGCTTCCCGGACCGAGGGTTGCAATAATTTTGGCGCTGCGCCCCCGTATGTGCGCCAGGGTGGAGGCGTCCGGCCCGGTCATGAATTTGACCCCATCGCAGCCGCCTGGCGCGCCTTTTCCTCAATCAGCGGCCAATTTCGGGCGCGAATATCACTTGCACTGACCATCCAAGAGCCTCCAATGGCGACCACATTCTCTAAAGCGAGAAAGTCAGGCGCAGTCTCCGGCTTAATCCCCCCTGTGGGCATAAAGCGAAGGCCCGGCAATGGGCCTGAAATTGCCTTTAGAAAGCCTAAGCCGCCAGAAGGAACCGCCGGGAAGAGTTTGACAATTTCAAATCCTTCCCCAGCCCGGCACATGGCCTCACTGACAGTGGCAATCCCCGGCAAAGCTGGAACGCCCGAGGCCAGCATGGCCTCAGACAAGGCCGGGGTCAGGCCGGGCGAAACCAGAAAATCTGCGCCTGCCTGACAGGCCGCTTCGACATCGGCAGGCGCACAAACCGTACCCGCCCCGACAATCAGGTCGGGGGCCGCTCTTTTCATCGCGCTTATCCCCGCCAAACCCGCCGGGGTGCGTAAGGTAACTTCCAATACGGTAAGGCCGCCTTTGGCCAGCGCCTCTGCCAGAGGCTCTGCCTCATCGCAAGATTCCAGCGTTATAACGGGAACAATTGGTGCTTTTTCCAGCGCCGCATATAGATTGGAGAACACAGTGTTTCGCCCT
>JARFRJ010000329.1 GCA_029287305.1 Hyphomonas sp.
TATCTTTACTATACCAGTTATCGTGATTTTCTGGGAGATATTGTCGGGATTACGCAGCCAGAAGTTATTGAGCTTTTACAGGATATCCCCGGAGATCTTGCCAGCGGAATTGCAGCGATCAGTGCCTATTCCGCCCTGGACTATCCCGGAGTGCCGGGTTGGGAATCTGCCGGGTTGCCAGATACGGAGCCGATGGAACCTTATATACATCATTTTCCAGACGGCATTTCCATGGTCGCACGCTTGATCCTGCGCAAACTGATACCGGGCGCCATCCCTTCCGGCCCGCCACAGGCTCTGCTGACAAAACCCACAGATTATTCAAAGCTGGATCAGCCAGATCAGCCTGTTCGTCTGCGCCTGAACAGCACGGTTGTGAAGGTCGAGCGGCAAAACACCTCTAATACGCAAACGGTTGGCCTCACCTATGTAACAGAGGGGACGGCCTATAAGGTGCGCAGTCGACATTGCATCCTCGCCTGCAATCATTCGATGATCCCACATATCTGTCCCAGCCTGCCCGAAGCGCAGAAAACCGCCCTCTCTTTTCAAGAAAAATCGCCCATTCTCTATACAAATGTTGCTGTCACGAACTGGCAGGCTTGGAAGGATATGGGGATTGGCTCGGTCGTCGCGCCGGGCTCTTATTACATTCATGCCACATTGAATTTTCCTGTCAGCATGGGCGACTATAGTTTTGCCGAAACCCCGGATGACCCTGTCCTGATTCATATGGAGCGTTTCCCACATGTAAACAATCAAGGCCTGTCCACGCGTGAGCAATGTCGCGCGGGCCGATATGAACTACTCCGGACACCTTTTGCAACCATAGAGCGCGAAACCCGCGCACAATTGACCGCTATGCTCGGCCCATATGGCTTTGATTCTGCCCACGATATTACCGGCATCACCGTCAATCGCTGGGCGCATGGCTATGCCTATAGTTATAACCCCCTTTTCGATACCCTCTATGAAGACTGGGATGACCCGCGAATGCCTCATATGCAGGCTAAACAACCCTATGGACCGATTACCATTGCCAATGCCGACAGCGCCGCAGACGCCATCTTTTACGCCGCCGTGGAAGAAGCTCATCGCGCGATTGAGGAACTGCCATGGGGGTGACATATGCCGTCTTTTCCCCTTTATGGCCGCTCTAAGGAAACAAAATGTCCCGTTCTGCCCAGATGTCCTATGATTATGATGCCATTATCATTGGCGGCGGACATAATGGCCTAACCACCGCTAATTATCTGGCGATGGGTGGCTTGAGTGTCTGCGTACTGGAGGCTCGCGCGATCATTGGCGGCGCAGCGGTAACCGAAGAATTTCATCCCGGATTTCGCAATTCCAGCGCCTCCTATCTTGTCAGCCTGTTACGTTCTGAAGTCATCGAGGATTTACAGCTTAAACGCTATGGCTATCAGCCCATCCTGCTTGAAAACAGCTTTTATCCTGATTCTAAAGGCAATTACCTCCTGCTGACAGAAGATGAGGCGCATAATCAGGCCGAGTACAGAAAATTCTCCGAGACAGATGGACAGGCCGTAAACGCCTTTTATGAAATGATTGAAGAAATTGGCACTGTCATTTCCGGTCAATGGCTGAAAACGCCGCCGAAATTAAGCGGCGGCGGGCTGACCGATCTCATTCAGGCGGCGAGGCTTGGCTGGGACATGAAGAAACTTGGGGCCGAGGCCCTGTCTCTT
>JARFRJ010000179.1 GCA_029287305.1 Hyphomonas sp.
GAGTTTAAATACACTTTATGGTTAATTTTATCCTGCGCACGCACGAGCATGTGAGTAAGGCGCCCATTTTTGAGTCTGATGGATAAAATATGTCACTAATGCGTATTTGTCTCAATCAAAGAAAATAAAAAATACAAAAACAATAGGTTCAAAAAGTCAGTAGTAATACCTATTTGCTTCTTAGGAATATTCATAATCATGGATATTTTATATTGGCGAATGTAATGTAAGTATAAATTACAGCTATAATAAAACCAGGTAAGCCATGATACCAAGTAACTAATCCTGCAAGCATTGCTATTAGTAGATAGCATGATGCAAAAATCAAGCAATACAATGTAAAATAACGATTTTTAAACATTTCTGGTCTCAAATAAACTATTAATTGAAGCGCTACTCTATGAAAATAATTTAGCTTTTAGGTTTAATTTTAAGAAAATAAGTTACAACAAAAGAGGCCATGATTATCAAAAGCTGAATTTGAAAATTTACTATTGACCAAGTGCTTCCTGCAAGGAACGGCAAGTTGCTGACCCGGATACAATCACTGACATAGGCCCTGAGGCAACTCCTGCACCCCCTACAGAACTCGCGCCTATCGTTACTAAATCACAAGCTACGCCGACCCAATCAATATTTGGATCCCCTTGAACTTGGCCATCTATAACGATTGCGCCATTTGGCAACTGACATATCCCTTCAATTTGACTTGGTTCGCAGGCTGTAATACTTTCATATGATGGCGTGCTTGGAAGATAAGGATCTGAGTAGCCTAATGAATATCCCTCAGCAGCAGCCTGATTCATTGCCTTCTGGGGCAAACCTTCTAGCTGACCACCTGGGCCATAAAGCCCACCTGGCCCTGAATGAGCGTCTTTATGAAACATGCTACCAAATAAAGCTCCTGGAGCGTTTCCCCCGCTCACCATTTCCATTTCAGCTTCTGTTAATGCTCTTATAGGCCTGTTCCTTTACGCTAAATAATATGTTGTGAGGCTTTGGGACTTCATGTCGGTCTGGCGTGTCAGGCCATATATCAATGCCAGGCGCTCTATTGATGCGCGTGCCGATGGACTGAATAGGGACGCACACCGAATAGATAGATCAGATTTACAATAAGTATTTCACCATAACACCATCTGAAATCCTTTTTTCCTCAAATACATGACACGCAAAAAGGGAGGATAAGTCAATGCGCGTAAAATGTATTATCTGCAGAAAAATACCTTGACAGAAAGCTTAATTTCAAACCCGGCCACCGCATATACAACTATAAATAGCCGGCATAATCTCCATAGCTTAAATACACTTTATAGCTAATTTTATCCTGCGCACGCACTGTTCAGGCTGTGCTCGCCGCGATGCTCCCGGCACAGCGCTGGCACTGGCACAGGCTCACCCGCCTTCGCCTTGCTTGAGTATCACTTAATTTGGTTGTCGCTATATCTGCTTGTTCTCATCGTAAAATCTCTTGCTCAAGGTATATAGAGAATTCTACCTATCAGCCCCGCTAAATAATGGGGGGATTACCAGTCAGCCTAGGGCCACTTCAATCAAATATTGAAACGAGCAGCCTCTTCAAATTATGTGCTTTCAGCGCGTCCAATTCTTTGGCGCGCGATCCGGCCTGCAATTTCCGTGGTTGGAAGGTTTTCCTGAACCGCCTGATCCAGAACGCGGCGCAGCGTGTCCATCAAAGCGTCAAGTTTTCCATTGACCCAGTCACGCGAATAATTACCTGAAATTTCTGCGGCGACATTAATAATCCCGCCGCCATTAATCACATAATCCGGCGCATAGAGGATACCGGCGCTGCGTAATGCCTCCCCCATATCTGCTGTTGCAAGTTGATTATTCGCCCCGCCTGCAATGATTTTTGCCTGCAAACGCTTTAGCGTCTGGGATGTGATACTGCCCCCCAGAGCATTGGGGGAAAACACATCGGCGGGCGCATCATAAATGTCATCCAGCGCGGCGATACGGGCCCCGGTTTCAGCAGCGACACGACGCGCAGCTTCCTCATTCACATCAGCAATAATCAGATTTGCGCCAGATTTGGCCAAATGACGGCAGACATCTGCGCCAACCTTGCCGACACCTTGTACAGCCACTGTCTTGCCATTCAGATCGCTGTCCCCATAGACCCGGCGGACACATTCCAATATGCCGCGATATACGCCAATGGCGGTGATCGGGCTTGGGTCCCCGCTTGCCGCATGGCCGCTTTCAAGACCTGCCGCATATTGGGTCTCCTCAGCCGCATAGGCGAGATCTTGCGGGGTCAGGCCAACATCCTCGGCTGTCCAGTAAATGCCTTGCAGACTTTCTACAGCGCGGCCAAAGGCGCGGAAAAGCTCTGGGCTCTTATCGGTTCGGGCATTGCCCCAGATCACCGCTTTTCCGCCGCCAAGGGGTAAATCGGCCATGGCATTTTTATAGCTCATACCCTGGGAAAGGCGTAGGGCATCGCTGAGCATCTCCGCTTCGGATGCATAATTCCACATGCGACATCCCCCGGCTGCGGGCCCGCGAGCAGTGGAGTGCACCGCAATCACGGCTTTCAAGCCTGTTTTTGAATCATGGAATAGATGCAGGCCTTCATGTGCATCAAAACAGGGATGATCAAACATTAATATATCTCTCGCCTAAACTCGTCAAAATCTGCCCCTCTCATATATCAGAGCGATAGACAAGATGATGTGCGGGAAAGCCGCTGAATTGCATCTTTTATTCGCTTATCCAGGGCAGGGGCGGGGCGTTTGAGGGCAAGGGGGTTGCCGGGTCCTGCATGAAGGCCCACTGGTCTGCCCAAACCGTCTCGGCCTGTAGATCACGCATCAGCATATGATAGCCGTTTTCATAATAGGCCGTGCGTACATGGGCGGGTAAATCGGGTGTGGTGCGACGCGCAAAATATTCTGGAATGACATCATCCTTCGCGCCATAAAGGAAAAGCGTATTTTCGGGCAGATTGGGCGTTGCTTTATGGGCGGTCTCCATAATCGCGACAACGCCATAAACCTGATCAATCCGGTTTTCAAACTGATTGAGCGGATCACGCCCACGCGCGAAGAGCATATCATAATTATCCGAGGGCATAATCTCGCGCATAATGCGTTTTGGGGGCGTTACGTTCCAGGCTGGACGAAGGGTTGAGGAGAGCCAGAGGCTTATTCGGTGGGCGAGCGGCAAACCGCCCCAACCGCGCAGGCCCGGGCCGGACAGGATCAATCGGTCAATCTCTGGCGGGGCCTCGCCTGTGCCATAAAGGGACATGGCGACACTTGCCCCCATCGACATGCCGACAAGGGTCACAGTCGCCTCTGGATGCTGGGCTTTGATCAGGGTGAGGGCGGTGCGCAAATCCCGGCGCATAACATCTTCCTCTGGCCATCGCCCGCGGCCCTCAGAGCGTCCAAATCCGCGCTGATCATAAGCATAGACGCTGGCACCGCGCTCTGTCCAATAGGGCGCTGCCATTTCAAAGGCTTGCGCATAATCATTCATGCCATGCACACCAAGTATGACATGGGTGACAGGCCCGTCCTGGAGCGCAGGCCAGAAGGACAGGCCAAGGCGCGCGCCATCAAAACTGTATAAAGTGCTCTCTTCTGGGCGTAATTCAGAATTGATCCCCAAAATTTCAGGCAGAGGTCTGGTATGGTGGCGGGTCGGTGAACAGGCGGCGCTAAGCATAAATATACTCCCTATGAGGATAAACAGGCCGATACAGCATGCTGCAAAGCCGGAAGAGTGTCGTTTTCGAACCATGGATTACTCCTTAACCAATGATTATTCCGCCAAGATGGATGGGGAAGAACGAAAAATCCCTCCTTAGCATAAACACGCCAAGCCTTAACTGTCTCCGTTAGAGTTTTGCCTCGGCTTTTACCCAAATGCCAGGCTTGCGCATAGCTGCCGACAAGCAGGGTCAGCTTTATATTTGGCATCTGATCTAGGACTGCCGCGCGCCACGTCTCAGCGCATTGTTTGAGCGGGGGCAAGTCTGAGCACGCCGAATCATAGCCTGGAAAGCAAAACCCCATAGGTACGATCGCAATATGACGGGCATCATAGAACACGGTTTCATCAATCCCCATCCAAGCGCGCAACCGAAGACCTGACGGGTCGGTGAAAGCTTTGCCGCTTTGCATGGCAAGGTTTCCGGGCGCTTGACCAGCGATAAGAATTTGCGCCGTCGATGAGACAGAAAATACAGGGCGTGGAACGGTCTTCATACGATCTGTGCAAAGCGTGCACGCCCGTATGTTTTTCTCCAAGGTGGGCAGCGCATCGGGCAGCGCAACGGGGCGTGTATCGTACATAGAAATCAGAAAATCTATTATCCTGTTCTATATCTAGACATAGTTGGACCATATTCAAGTCGTATAAATAGGCTTGTGTCTTAAACTCATACCTTGTTTTTCAAACCCAAAAATGGGATGCCATATAGAACATGTTTTTATACTGCGATATGGCATTGCGGACTTTGGTATTTATGGGAGGCACTTATGCGTTTTGGATTATACTTGGTTTCAACCCTGTTGATAAGCGCGGCTTGCGGGCAAGCGGACGGCCCCGTAAGCGAGGTTGAGAGCGCTGTAACACAAAGCCCTGCTGCATATAGCGAGGCTGATATCCTTCTTCCTTTACCGCTAGATACGAGCGCAGCTATTACACAGGCTGATTTAGCAACCCGTATTGAAACACTGTCGAGCGATGTTTTTGAAGGCCGCGCACCCGGGACCGAGGCTGGGGAAGCCTCGGCAAAATGGATTGCGGCAGATATGCAGCGTATTGGCCTGAAGCCTGGCGGGGATAATGACAGCTATATGCAAGAGGTCGCCATGGTTGAGCTGACCCTAGATGAAACTGTGTCCCATTTTACCCTTCACAAGGAAGACACTGCCAAGGCGCTCCGCTTGGGAGAAGAGGCAGTGATCTGGTCAAAGCGGCAAACCGAGGCAGTGATGGATTTTGCTGATTCTGAAATTGTCTTTGTTGGCTATGGTGTGGTCGCCCCGGAATATGGCTGGAATGATTATGCAGGCCTTGATGTTGAGGGCAAAACAGTGGTGATGCTGGTTAATGACCCAGGCTATGCCAATCCGGACGGCGCACTTTTTAAAGGCCGAGCCATGACTTATTATGGCCGCTGGACCTATAAATATGAAGAAGCGGCGCGTCAGGGGGCCAAGGCCGCCTTTGTTATTCATGAAACCGCCCCGGCCTCTTATGGCTGGGATGTTGTGTCCAATTCCTGGTCCGGGGCGCAAGCCGATCTAATTCGTGCCAATCAGGGTGAGGATCGTATTTTAATGGAAGGCTGGCTTAGTCATGACGCGGCCAAATCTCTCTTCCAAGAGGCCGGTCTGGATTATGACATGCAAAAGGCCGCTGCGGGTCAACCCGGATTTACCCCCGTCGATATGGGCGAGTTAACCGCGTCCGGAAAGATTGCCCAGAGCCTGCAAAGTGGCAAGATCAGCCAGAATGTTATTGGTGTCCTAGAAGGGCAAACCAAGCCAGATGAATATATGCTATATGTCGGTCATTGGGATCATCTGGGTAAAAAAGAGCCCTCCGATGATAGGGATGCAACCGAAGACCTGATCTATAATGGGGCAGTTGATAATGCGACCGGTATTGCTGCGATATTGGAAATCGCCGAAGCCATGCAAGCCGAGACACTTGATCGGTCGGTGCTTTTTGTTGCTGTCACTCTGGAAGAATCAGGCCTGCTCGGTTCTGCATATTACGCAGAAACACCGACCATCCCCCTGAATAAGATCGTGGCCGGGCTGAACATTGATGCCATGCTGCCGATTGGGAAAACGCGCGATATGATCGTCGTGGGATATGGAGCCTCAGAGCTTGAAGATCGGCTCGCTGTCATCGCTGAAGCGGATGACCGTGTGATTCTGCCGGACCCGACACCGGAAGCTGGGTATTTTTATCGCTCAGATCATATCTCCTTTGCCAAAAAGGGCGTCCCGATGCTGTATGCAGATGCGGGTATTGATAAGCTCGACGGCGGTGTAGAAGCGGGCACAGCCTTTTCTGATAGTTACCGCGTTGAGCGCTATCACCAACCCGCCGATGAATATAGCGCGGATTGGGACCTATCCGGTATGGTACAAGAAGTGCAGACATTTTTCACACTTGGCCTGAATATCGCCAATACAGAAAAATGGCCTGAATGGTATGAAGGCAATGAGTTCAAAGCCATTCGTGACGCCTCCTTGACAGAAGAGTAGAGCGTCTTCAAAACAAATAGAGCTGGTATAGCGTCACTTTTTTTGGATTTGCCAAGCGCATTCTGCCTCCAGCGAGGGCAGCGCAACGAGCAGTGCAATAACCAGCTTGTCCGGCCATCGCAACGGCCAGCTTGCCCGACAGCGTATACATCG
>JARFRJ010000195.1 GCA_029287305.1 Hyphomonas sp.
ATCCCCTCCCCGTCTGCACCGCCACTGTCTGCCATTTCTACTGAAGACGATGTGAGACCCGCCGCACCCATATCCTGAATGGCCTGAATGGCTTCTGTCGCCATTAATTCAAGACAGGCTTCAATCAGCCTTTTTTCCGTAAACGGATCACCCACTTGTACGGTGGGACGCTTTTCTTCCTCACCTTCTGAAAACTCCGCTGAGGCCATGGTCGCCCCATGAATGCCATCCCGGCCTGTTTTGGACCCAACATAGAAGATCGGATTTCCGGGCAAAGCGCCGCGCGCATAAAATATCTTATCCTGATCCGCCAGACCGACCGCCATGGCATTGACCAGAATATTACCATTATAGCCTTTATGGAATTGGGTTTCACCGGCAATGGTCGGCACGCCGACGCAATTACCATAGCCGCCTATACCGGACACAACGCCGGACACAAGAGAGCGGGTTTTAGGGTGTTCAGGAGCTCCGAAGCGAAGCGCATTGACCAGAGCAATTGGCCGGGCCCCCATTGTGAACACATCCCGCAAAATGCCGCCAACCCCCGTTGCTGCGCCCTGATAGGGTTCAATATAGGACGGATGGTTATGGCTCTCCATCTTGAATATCGCCGCTTGTCCATCCCCAATATCAATCACACCGGCATTCTCGCCCGGTCCTTGAATAACATATTTGTTTTTCGTCGGAAATTTGGCGAGATGACGACGCGAGGATTTATACGAGCAATGCTCCGACCACATGACAGAGTAGATGCCAAGCTCAACCAGATTGGGGGCACGTCCAAGACGCTGAACCAAGCGCTCCCATTCCTCAGCATTTAAGCCATGTGCTTTACCATCCTGCGCATTTTGATCTGTTTGCAGGGCTTGAATAATGTCTTCACGATGATCCATACTATGTCTTTACGCCAAGCCTTACTGAGTCGCCACTATAGATTCCTTAGACAAACACCATGACGTGACCTTTTGGTATCTGCCATGTACACCCAAGCCTATGGGCCTCATAAATGCCCTAGAAAGCTCTATCCCGAAAGCGCAAGAAAGCCAACGCATGTCAAAACGCCTAGCTGGCCCTGAAATTCTTCGGCTGATCGAGCTGATTGCGCGCCTGCCGGGCCTCGGTCCGCGGTCTGCTCGGCGCATCACGCTGTTTTTGTTGAAACGCCAGGAAGTTTTGCTGCGGCCATTGGCCGAGGCCCTAAATCAGGCCGTCAATAAAATTCATACCTGCCAAATTTGCGGGAATTATGACACATTACAGCCTTGCTCAGTTTGTCAATCGACAGACCGTGATGCGACAATGCTCTGTATTGTCGAAGATGTCTCTGACCTTTGGGCTTTGGAGCGCTCTGGTGTCTTTCGAGGCTATTATCATCTCCTCGGAGGCGTTTTATCCGCCATAGACGGCATCGGCCCTGAAGACTTGAATATAGCCCCCTTATTAAGACGTATTGAAACAGGCAATATTGAAGAAGTGATCCTGGCCCTCAGTGCGACTGTGGACGGGCAAACAACCGCCCATTATCTGGCAGACCGACTGGCCAATACACAGATAAAAATAACCCGCCTAGCCCATGGGGTTCCCATTGGCGGAGAACTTGAATATCTTGATGATGGGACGCTGGCCACAGCTCTGCGCTCCAGACGCCCTTTATAAATCGGCTTTCAGCTCGGACGCGCTCTCAGAGTAAAATGCGTTGACCACACTTTATGTACTGCTGCGCTTTAACAATTGGGGCAGAATGCGTGCATGCAAGGCATCATAATGAGGCATAATAAAGTCCTCCTCAGAAAGGTCATTTTCCAAATCCCCATATCCGAAAGTGGCGTAAATAAATGGCAGGCCTGCCGCATATGCCGCGCGTCTGTCGGCAGCGCTGTCTCCGATCATAATGGCTGTAGAGCGTGTGGAGCCTGCTTTTTCAAGCGTGTATCGAATATGATCCCCATCAGGCTTGGGACGTGGAACGCAATCGGCACCAACAATGGCAGAAAACTGTGTGCCTAAACCCAATTCAGTAAGCAGGGCTTCGGCCAGATATTGTGGTTTATTGGTACAGACCGCAAGAAGGGCACCTGCCGCTTCGGCTCTGTGTAACGCCGCGCGTGCGCCTTCAAATATCTGGCTATGTACAGCGATATGGCGCGCATAAAAATCTAGAAACAGATTAAACATCGCCGCAAGCTCTGAAGCTTTGACAGATTTGTCCTGCACAGCAAGCGCGGCGGTCAGCATGGCTTTGGCTCCTATACCGACAAATTTGGAAATGATCGGCATGGAAACCGTTTCATAGCCAAAATGTGCAAGCGTATAGTTCGCCGCGGCATGTAGATCCGGCGCGGTATCGACTAAGGTTCCATCCAAGTCGAAGACAAGTGCGGTATCTGCTAAAACGTTTTGTGGGTCCATTTTATATCTCTTATTATGCGCCCTGTTATGCCCCTCATTATACCTTTGGCAAAGCTTGCGCCATAATTCATAGGGCTCGCATTTTTATCTGACATGTTCTAGTGAAATTTACAGGTTATGCGGAAGAGGCTTTAAATGCGCAAAAGAGCAGCCCTTATTCTAGCCGCGGGCAAAAGCACGCGGATGAAATCCAGACTTAGCAAAGTTCTCCACCCAATCGGTGGACGGGCCGCGATTGACTGGTCAATCGCACTTGCACATGCGGTAGGGTGTGAAAAGATAATTGGCGTGATCTCACCGGACAGTCCGGATTTGGAAGCGCATGTCATAAAGGCTTTAGGGGCTGGAAATATTGCCATACAAAGTCCAGCC
>JARFRJ010000205.1 GCA_029287305.1 Hyphomonas sp.
CCCCCCCCCCCCCCCCCCCCCCCCCCCCCCCCCCCCCCATTCAACGACCCCCCCCCCCCCGACAACTCCACTAGAGTTGGATCGTCGGCAGCGTCAGATGTGTATAAGAGACAGGCGTCAGACAGGCCCTGGAAGATGATCTGAACACGCCGGAGGCGCTGGCCGCCCTGTCACACTTTGCCAGCGAGGCTAACCGCGCCGCAGAACAAGGTGATGAAGCCAAAATGGCGGCCGCGCGCGCCCATTTACTAAGTGCGGGCGCGCTGCTCGGTCTTTTGCAAACGCCACCAAAACTTTGGTTGCAAGGCGAACGTGATGAGGATGCCGCTTATATTGACCGCCTGATTGAAGCGCGCCAAGCGGCCCGCCAAGCAAAAGACTGGGCCGAAGCCGATCGCCTTCGCGATGTGTTAAGCGCTCAAGGCGTTGAAATTATGGACACGAAAGACGGCATAAGTTGGCGACGGGTATAAACTGCGCATAAACCTTGCTCGTATTTATAATTTATGCTTTATTTTTGCCTCTAAAGGGCATATATTTCTTTATATAAGATTATATAGAGCGATTTTTATCTTTTTTCTATTGCTCAAGACAAAGCGCTTAAAGCATTTTCAGGAAGGCTGGGGTCCGCTTTTCCATCCATTCAGCCAAAAAAATGCCTGAAAATATAAAGGATAAAGGGGTCTCTTGTGTCCATCTCACAGCAGCCCGCTTTAAAGTCTATACTGGGAGACGTGTTGTGGGTGAAGAAGAGATCGATTTGAAGCCGCTTGCATTATTTGTGCCGGAGCCTGAATTCCGACCGGGCGATATGCCCGATTTTAGCGGGCTTGAATTGCCTAAGGCAGGAGAAACGCGCCGCCCACCGACTGATGCCAAGGCGGAAGACATTCGTGATCTGGCCTATACGATTATCCGGGTTATGCGCCGGGATGGCGAAGCGCTCGGCCCATGGGGCGACTTGCTAGATCATGACGAGGCCCTTCGGGGGTTGAAAAATATGATGACCGTGCGGGCCTATGATGCGCGCATGCAAATGGCCCAAAGGCAGGGCAAAACCAGTTTTTATATCCAATGTCTTGGCGAAGAGGCCATCGCCTGCGCCTTTCAGCATGCGCTTGAAAAAGGGGATATGAATTTCCCAACCTATCGCCAGCAAGGCCTGCTCATATCAGCTGGCTACCCTATTCTGGATATGATGAATCAGGTCTATTCAAATGCCAAAGACCCGTTACGCGGACGGCAATTGCCGATCATGTATTCCTCAAAAGAGCATGGCTTTTTCTCCATTTCCGGTAATCTGGCGACCCAGTTTGTCCAGGCGGTCGGATGGGCCATGGCCTCCGCGATCAAAGGCGATACGCGGATCGCAGCGGGTTGGATTGGCGATGGATCAACCGCTGAGTCTGATTTTCATTCCGCGCTGGTCTTTGCCTCGACCTATCGCGCGCCCGTCGTTCTGAACATCGTCAATAATCAATGGGCGATCTCAACTTTTCAAGGCATTGCCAGAGGCGGCGCGGCGACATTTGCCGCCCGTGGGCATGGCTTTGGTATTCCGGCCCTGCGCGTGGATGGGAATGATTATCTGGCCGTCTATGCCGTTTCCAAATGGGCGATTGAGCGGGCGCGCAAGGGGTTGGGGCCGACATTAATCGAACATGTCACCTATCGCGCCGGGGCGCATTCCACCTCAGATGACCCCTCCGCCTATCGGCCCAAAAGCGAGTCTGAAGAATGGCCCCTTGGCGATCCGATTGAGCGGTTAAAAACCTATCTCATCAAGGTCGGGGCGTGGAGCGAGGAGCGCCATGTTCAGACCAAGGCCGAGATTGAGGCAGAGATTATGGCGCTGCAAAAACAGGCGGAGAAAAGCGGCACCCTGCATACTGGCGATGGCCCCTCACCTAAGGAAATGTTTGAAGATGTCTTCAAGGATACACCCTTACATTTGCGTCGCCAGCGCCAAGCGTCGGGAGTGTAAACCATGAGCCGTATGACCATGATTGAAGCGATCCGCAATGCCCAGCATGTTGCTATGAGCCGCGATGAAGATGTCGTCGTATATGGCGAGGATGTCGGTTATTTTGGCGGTGTCTTTCGCTGCACCCAAGGCTTGCAGGAGGCTTTCGGCCCCTCTCGCTGCTTTGACAGTCCGATCAATGAAAGCGGTATTATCGGCACGGCAATTGGTATGGCGGCCTATGGGTTGAGGCCTTGTGTCGAAATACAATTTGCTGACTATATGTATCCTGGATATGACCAGCTTACACAAGAAGCGGCGCGTATTCGCTATCGCTCCAATGGCGATTTTACGACGCCCATGACCGTGCGCATGCCGACAGGCGGCGGCATTTATGGCGGCCAGACGCATTCCCAAAGCCCCGAAGCCCTATTTGCTCATGTGTGCGGGCTGAAAACGGTTCTGCCGTCCAATCCTTATGATGCCAAAGGCCTTCTGATTGCTGCAATAGAAGATGATGATCCGGTGATTTTTCTGGAGCCGAAACGGCTTTATAATGGGCCCTTTGATGGTCATCATGACCGTCCTGTCACGCCTTGGTCAAAAGATGATCTGGGAGAGGTGCCAGAGGACTATTATACGATCCCGCTCGGCAAGGCCGCTATTCGCCGCCCCGGCACAGATGTCACCATACTGGCCTATGGCACAATGGTCTATGTCGCTTTGGCGGCGGTCAAGGAAACGGGCATTGATGCAGAAATTATTGATTTACGCACCATATTACCGCTTGATATTGAAACCATAGAGGCCTCTGTGCGCCGCACGGGGCGCTGTCTTATTCTGCATGAGGCGACCCGAACCTGCGGCTTTGGGGCAGAATTAATGGCGCAGGTCCAAGAGCAGTGCTTTTATCATCTGGAAGCGCCCATAAGCCGCGTGACGGGCTGGGATACGCCCTATCCCCATGCGCAGGAATGGCACTATTTTCCAGGGCCCAAACGGGTCAGCGCGGCGCTCTGCGAGATTATGGAAGGATAAACAGACCATTATGGGTGAATATGTGATTAAACTGCCCGATGTCGGGGAAGGTGTTGCCGAAGCTGAATTGGTTGAGTGGCATATTGAAGAAGGCCAGAGCGTGCGCGAGGATGACGTGCTTGCCGCTGTGATGACCGACAAGGCCACGGTTGAAATTCCCGCCCCGGTCGATGGTAAAGTCATCTGGCGGGGCGCAGAAATTGGACAGGTTTTAAGCGTCGGCTCGCCGCTTATCCGGCTAGAGGTGACAGGCGAGGGCAATGTCAGCGCTGCCGACAAAGCTATAGAGGCCGATCTGCCCAGTCACGCCTCCTCCCCCAAAGACAAGGGGTCAGGCCCAGCCGCCTCTCCTCTCAGAGATAAATCCAAAACAGACAGCCCAGCCGAACATGTCGCGCAAACACCGAAACAATCCGTCTCTGCGTCACAGACCAAATCTTTCCCGCAAGCGAGGCAGGGGCTAAGTCCTCTTATGACCGCCCCGCGAGCGGAAGGTGAAAAGCCGCTCGCCTCCCCGGCAGTGCGTAAAAGAGCGCTGGAAGGGGGTCTTGATTTACGTCAGATTGCTGGCAGCGGCCCGGCTGGCCGGATTAGCCATGAAGATCTGGACGCTGTTTTTAGGGGTGAGGGTGCGCAGACCACACAAGGCGGTTCGGGCCCCTTAATGCGGCCAGATACCTCTCTTAAGGAGGTTCCGGTCATCGGGCTGCGTCGCAAAATCGCCGAAAAAATGAGCCTTGCCAAATCGCGCATTCCACACATCACCTATGTGGATGAAGTCGATATGACCGCGCTGGAAGCTTTGCGCGGTCAATTAAATGCAGGCCGCCGGGCCGATCAGCCAAAGCTCACCTTGCTGCCCTTCCTGATGCGCGCCATGGCAAAAGCGATTGGGGCCTATCCGCATATAAATACGCGCTATGATGATGAGGCAGGCAAGCTATATCAATATGGCGGTCTGCATATGGGCATTGCCGCGCAAACGGAT
>JARFRJ010000232.1 GCA_029287305.1 Hyphomonas sp.
CAGACCCCGGAGTGAAGAACGGACGCGCCAAGCTCCAATTCCTCGACAGGATAGTGCGAGTGAACACGAAATCTTGACAGGGCATCTGAATGCTCAGCTTTAAGGATCGTCCCTATATCTGTTACAAGGCCGGTAAACATAACATACTCTCCGATCGTCTTTCAGGGCTGTGGATTAAGACGTGTATACACTTCTAAACTGTCTTGCCCAATCTGCTCTCTTTCGGAAAGGGACCAAAGCGCCGCATCCGAAAGGTTTCCCAATGCCAGCGGACCAAGGGAAGGCAAGCCATCCCCGCCTATGAAAAATGGGGCTCGAAACCAGTAAATCCGGTCAATAAGGCCCGCTTTCATGAAAGAGGCGGCCAATTTCCCGCCCCCTTCCAGAAACAGGCGTGTAAGACCCTGATCCGCGCAATGGGCGATAAGCCGATGTAAATCAATCCCTCCATTGGATAATCGCCCGCACGGCCAAAGTTCAGCACCTGCCTTATATTGGGCCCCATCGGCTTTACGATCTGTTGCCAGAACAACCCGTCCTTGCGAAATGGATGTCATGAGACGCGAATCTGTCGGGGTCCTAGCCTGACTATCGGCAATAATACGCACGGGCTGGACAGATGGCGCAGGCTCGGTGCGTACTGTCAATAAGGGGTCATCAGCCAGAACTGTTCCAATACCAGCCAATACAGCATCATGATCAGCACGCATTTCATGCACGCGGCGGCGACTTTGCGGGCCGGTAATCCATTGGCTTGTACCATCAGCCAAGGCAATGCGGCTATCCAGCGAGGTGGCGAGCTTCAAGGTCACATGCACATAATCGCAGCTCACCCTCATTCCTCGACTTTATCTTCTAAAGCATTCTCTTCGATAAAATTGGCAAAATCGCCCGGGTCCGTGAAATCGCGATAGACGCTGGCATAGCGCACATAACCGACAGGATCGACCCGCTTCAGCGCCTGCATGACCATATCGCCAATCGCGCGCGAATTGATCTCATTTTCCCCGCCACTTTCCACTTGGCGGACAATGCCGGATACAAGTTGCTCTATTTCGTCTGCATTGACGGGACGCTTGCGCAGCGCCAATTTGACGGCGCGCAATATTTTCTCACGCTCGAACACAGTTCGTTTGCCATCGCGCTTAATCACCATAATTTCGCGCAATTGCACACGTTCAAACGTGGTAAAGCGCCCACCACACATATTGCAATTGCGTCGACGCCGAACGGCATTGCGCTCTTCTGCGGGCCGGGAGTCTTTAACCGCAGTCTCCTCGGCGCCGCAAAAGGGACATCTCATCCAGCAATCTCCGAAATTGAACTATAAATTGGAAATTGCTCGGTAAGCGCCAAGACTTCCCCGCGAACCTTATCCTCAAGAGCGCCCATAGCCGCCTCATCCTGATGCGCAAGCCCGTCAACAATTTCACCAATCCATTGGCCGATGCGCGTAAATTCCGCGTGACCGAACCCGCGACTAGTAGCTGCCGGAGAGCCAACACGTATGCCACTTGTGATCGCCGGTTTTTCAGGATCAAAAGGCACACCATTTTTATTACAGGTGATAAAGGCCCGTTCCAGTGCCGCCTCGGTGGCATTACCCTTTACACCCTTTGGGCGCAAATCAATCAAGGCCAGATGGGTATCTGTGCCGCCGGATATCACATCCAGACCGCTGGATTTGACCGCGTCTGCCATGGCCCTGGCATTTTCAATCACACACGCAATATAGTCTTTGAAACCGGGCGTTAAGGCCTCGCCAAACGCAATCGCCTTGCCGGCAATAACATGCATGAGCGGTCCACCCTGAATACCCGGGAAAATTGCGGAGTTCACCTTCTTGGAAATATCTGCATGATTGGTAAGGATCATGCCGCCCCGTGGGCCGCGCAGCGTCTTATGGGTTGTTGTTGTCACCACATGGGCATGTTCAACCGGATTGGGATGATAGCCAGCGGCAACAAGACCGGAAATATGGGCCATATCAACCAGAAAATAAGCCCCGACCTCATCTGCAATGGCGCGGAATTTGGCAAAATCAAGCTGACGCGGATATGCCGACCCACCTGCAATAATGAGTTTTGGCTGATGGGTTTTCGCCAGCCTCTCAACCGCCTCAAAATCGATCAGATGATCGACCTCGCGCACCCCATATTGGATCGCATTAAACCATTTTCCGGATTGATTCGGTCTTGCACCATGTGTGAGATGCCCCCCCGCATCGAGGCTCATCCCCAAGATTGTGTCGCCTGGCTTGATGAGCGCCTGAAACACAGCCTGATTGGCTTGACTACCTGAATTGGGCTGTACATTGGCAAAGCCGCAATTATAGAGCGCTTTGGCCCGGTTACGGGCAATATCTTCAACAATATCAACATATTCACAGCCGCCATAATAGCGCCGGCCCGGATAGCCTTCGGC
>JARFRJ010000262.1 GCA_029287305.1 Hyphomonas sp.
GGCCATAATATGCATGACTTTCATAATTTGGCCTTATCTGTTTAAAAAAGGAAGATATCCCACATAAACGAATGCACCCAAACAGGTAAAGCCCTTGGCTTTATCTATCGCCTCCTTTAGAGAGATAGACTTTAATCGAAACTGGATATTTTTATGACCCCATATCGCCTTTTTGGAGCTGAGACCTCGCCTTATTCAAGCAAGGTGCGCAGCTTTCTGGACTATAAAAATATTAATTATGATTGGGTGCAAAAATCCTCCGGGACCGAAGAGGAGTTTGAGCGTCATGCCAAGCTCGCAAGCCTGCCGCTTATCATAGACCCAAAAGGCAAAACGAGCCAAGAATCGACGCAAATTCTCCTCAATCTCGACAAATCTCATAAAGAGCCCACCGCACAGCCCGAAGACAAGGCCTGCCAGGCTCTCTGTCTCGTCCTTGAAGACTATAGTGATGAATGGCTCATTAAAGGCCTGTTTCAAAGCCGGTGGATGCGTCGGCGCAATAGTGATGGCGCGGCGATCCGGCTTTTGGAGCAAATTTTATCTGGCCAGTCCCCGGCCCGAAAAACAGAAGCACGGCGCTCTGTTATCACTCATATGCAAACCCATGTCGCAGAAATTGGCGTCACAGATGTCAATGCAAGCGTGATCACAGGCAGTTTTGAACGTTTTATCGCGCTTTTAAATACGCATTTGGAAAAGCATGCCTATATTTTTGGCGGTCGGCCAAGCCTCGCTGATTTTGCTATCGCCGGTCAGTTTCAACAAGTTATGCAAGAGGGCGGCACTCATGACTGGTTGGAAAAAACTGCCCCTGCTTTATCTGTCTGGGCCAAAGCGATGCTTAGCCCGAAAGCAGACGCCCCATTTGCAGACTTATCTGAATTGAGCGAGACGCTTTTGCCCATCTTTCGGGATGAAATTGCCAAAACCTATTTGCCTTGGGCTGAGGCAAACTCTGAGAGCCTGTCCAAGCGGCGTAAAGAGGTTACACTTGAGCTGGACGGCCTGCCTTATCAGCAAAAAGTTCAGCGCCATGCGGCAAAATCCTATCGCGCCCTGAAAAAGACCCTAGAGGGCTATCGCAGTTCCAAAGCCTTGCAAGACTTTCTGAAAGAAACGGGCACAGATGTTTTTTTTTAAATAAATCTCTGTCACGCCTTGTCCCGGCTTGGCTCAGTGGGCGCGCCAAATAAATCCATTTGATTTGTATCTTTCTTTGCAGTTCGTCGGCGCTTTTTTTTAAGCTTGCTTAGGCGAAAATATAAATCATCGGTATGATCAAGGGGGCCATCCGAACTGTCAACGGCTTGAGGGTCAGGCGCTGGCATTGCACTGTCTAAAATAGCCGGTTCAGAGTTTGGATCGCTATATTTCCAATAGGTGACGGCTAGAATGGCGCGGCCCTCCGCATCCTCATAGCGCTGCATAAAGCCGTCTCCATAAGGCTTGGCTTCCGCCAATGCATAATATGGCTCAGCCTCTTCCTGACTGACTGTCAGCCATTCTGTTTCCAGATCAACACTGATAAAATCTATCTTTAATTCAGCCTTGGCCGCAGCTTTTGTACGCGCTGCAGGCACATCCGTTTCAAGCGCAGATTTGGCATTTTGGGCAATCGGGAAGATATAGCTCATAGACCTAATCTAGGGGATTATCTTTTCCGGGTCTATGCGCATCAGACGCTGCGTGGCTTTGTGGGCAAATCTTAAAGTCAGGGCTTTGCGCCGCGCAGCCGCAAGCAAATGGGCGTCCGGCTCGCGCAAAACAGCTCCGCCAAATCCATCTGCGACAATCAGCCCGACATGTTCAGGGATCAATGCTTTTGGGAAGGCATGCCCCACGGCAAAATATAATTTGTCACAATACTCAGCATAATCGGGCCATTTACTGTCGGACTTAAAATCTGCAATGGAAGATTTGATCTCTATGATAGCGATCTGTCCTTTGGGGCCCAATGCACATATATCAGCGCGGCGATTATTGGCCAGGGTGAACTCGGTCAAGCTGACATAATCAAAGCTTTTAAAAACGCGTATGACACCGCGGGCCAGACGCGCGGCATCGGGGCTCATGGGATCAAAATCCAGATCAACATTCGCTTTATCCGTCATAGGGGTCCTTTAAAGAGCCTAAAGACAAATCGTAAAAACAAATTTATAAGGCAAAAATGTCAAGTCCTAATATATCAAATACGCCGCCTTGGGCGAGCCTTATCATTGTCAGCTATAATTCTGGCGATTTTTTGCAAAAAGCCGTCAATGCGATTGCAGACCAGACAGATCGCGATTTTGAGCTGATTGTGATTGATAATGCGTCAACAGATGGCTCCATCGCAACCTTGGACACATCTGCGATTGACCGGTTCAGATTGTTACAAATGGATCAGAATCTTGGTTTTGCCAAAGCCAATAATATTGCCGCTGAGGCCGCACGCGGTGAATGGATCGGGCTTTTAAATCCGGATACGGAAGCTTTTTCAGACTGGCTGGAAGCATTTCACGCGGCAACGCAGGCGCACCCCAGTGTCACCATGTTTGCCGGTGCAACACTTAATACAACTGACCCCAGCCTGATGGACGGCGCCGGCGATTGCTATCATATACTCGGTATTCCCTGGCGCGGCGGGTTTGGGCGCAGTATTGCAGAAATGCCTGATATTGGTGAGTGCTTCAGCGCCTGCGGTGCATCCGCTTTTATCCATAGGCGCACCTTTCTGGACATAGGCGGCTTTGATGAGAGGTTTTTCTGCTATTGCGAAGATGTGGACCTCGGCTTCCGCTTCCGTTTGCAGGGCCATATCAGCCTGTTCTGGCCCGCCGCCAAAGCCTATCATTTTGGCAGTGCTATAACCGGACGGGTCAGCGCTTTTTCGCTGCGCCATGGCACACGCAATCGATTTTGGGTGTTTATCAAAAATATGCCACTTGGCGGGCTTATTCTCATTTTGCCTTTGCATATGGGTGTCAGCCCTGTCTCTTATACACATCT
>JARFRJ010000416.1 GCA_029287305.1 Hyphomonas sp.
CATAAACATCGAGGCCAATACCAGAGATTTGTTCATCATATAGCGCCCGAACAAGCGCGGCTTCATCAATAAGTTCGCCATGGGCGGTGTTGATGATGCTGGCATGACGCGGCATCAGGCGGAGAAGGCGTGTGTTTACAAGGTGGAAGGTTGCCGGGGTCAAAGCGCAATTCAAAGAGAGAATATCAATATGCGGGATCATTTTATCCAGCGTATCCCAATATCGGGCCCCTAATTCTGCTTCTGTTTCAGGGTTTACAGGATTTCGATTGTGATAATGCACGTCCAGTCCAAAACCCTTAGCGCGCCGGGCCAATGCTTGGCCGACCCGTCCCATGCCAATAATGCCAAGGCGTTTGCCAGACAGGCGTGTGCCGAGCATCCAGGTCGGCGACCATCCAGAAAACCCCTTCGCTTCAATGGCTTTGCGCCCTTCCACATAGCGCCGGGCGACAGCCAGTATCAGTGTCATCGCTGTATCTGCGACATCTTCTGTCAACAGGCCCGGCGTATGGGTGACAACGATCCCGCGCCCGACAGCACTTCTTATATCAATATTATTCGTCTCGGTCCCATATTGCGCGATCATACGTAGCTGATCGCCTGCCCGCGCGATGATTTTTGCGTCAATCAGATCGGATGTTGAGGGGACGACAATCTGGGCCGTTCCCATGGCCTCGGCCAGTTGCTCCTGAGTGAAGGGGATATCATCTTCATTCAGCGTGACATCAAAAAGCTCTGCCAGTCTCTCTTCAACCGGTTTGGGAAGCTTTCGGGTGACCGTCACTTTGACGTTATCAAATCGCATTATCCAAGCCTGTTCTGAATATACTTATATGCTATACGCATTGTATGGCAAAAATTAAATATTTAAAACGCCGCAAGGGCGCAATTATCGGGGCTTTGCAGTATGTTTAGGCGCAGACGCTTGGATATGTCCTATGCCGATCGAGTTTGCGCGGCCTTCATCGCTCTGGCGCTTATCAGCCTTGCGCCGCTTTTGTCTGCCTCTGCCGATACATCTGCCGATACAGACGAGGTCGAGGCCCGGATCAGTCCTTTTTCCGGTAAAACCGTCCCGCGTTTTGACAGTCTACGCTATAATCGGGTCAATGGGCGTCAGGGGCCCAGCCTAGAATATCCGATAAAGTGGACCTATTTACGTGCCGGATTGCCCGTTCTGATTATCAAGGAAACAACAGAATGGGCCCGTATTCGCGATTTGGATGGCGAAGAGGTGTGGCTGCATATGCGTATGCTGAAAGGCCAACCCGGTGCCATATTGATCAAGGATGCGCTCTTAAAATCAAAGCGGGAGGCAGGTTCGGCCTCATTAGCTCTGATCGAGGCCGGCGTCATTATTGTGCCGGAGAAAAGCATGGAGGGTTGGGTTTATACTGAAATCGACCGGTTCAAAGGTTGGGTGCAAGCCGATCATATATGGGGCGCAGCCCCAGAAACGCCCTGAAACGGCTGATTTTAGCTCGGACACGCTCTAGGCCTCGTAATTAAACACGCAATGTGTATAAGCACAGAGAATATATATAAATGAAATGTTTTAATAATTTTGGAGAGTAGATTGAGCGTTAAAGGCCCCCACGATTACCACACCCCGCAATCCAGCTATACTTATGAAGATTTACTGGTTTCCGGCCAGGGAAAACTCTTTGGCCCCGGCAATGCGCAATTGCCTGCCCCGCCCATGCTGATGATGGATCGGGTCACCGAAATGACGATGGAAGGCGGCGCCTATGGTAAGGGAAATGTCGCCTGTGAGTTGGATATCCATCCCGATCTCTGGTTTTTTGAGTGCCATTTTCCGGGCGATCCGGTGATGCCCGGCTGTCTGGGCCTTGATGCGATGTGGCAGGCCGTCGGCTATTGGCTTGGCTGGTCTGGCTCACCCGGGCGTGGACGGGCGCTCGGGGTTGGGCGGGTCAAATTTACCGGTGAGATTCTGCCAACCACAAAGCTTGTGCGCTATGAAATTGACATGAAAAAAGTTAAGCGCAGCGGGCTTGTTCTGGGGATTGCAGATGGCCGCGTCTATGCCGATGAGAAAAAAGTCTACACAGCTGAGGATATGCGCGTCGGGATGATCCAGAGGCCGGCAGAGTAAACCCTGTCAAGTGTTTTGAACTGAAATTTTAATAGGGCTTATTTTAAGCCGGCACAGCCCATTCCTTAAGGTCACCCCTTTCAAGGGTGTGTGCCATATGAGAGCGTTTTCAAGTCACATTAAAGCAGTCGAATCACATTCGAGCGCTCTACCAGCTTGGTTCATATCCCGGTTGATCCAAAGCCGCCTGCGCCGCGTGCGGTGGTGTCAAGCTCTGCCAGCGGTTCCCAGCGGGCCTGAATAATCGGCGCAACCACCATTTGTGCGATCCGCTCGCCTCTCTCAATCGTATAGGTCTCCTCACCATGATTGATGAGGATGATTTTAACTTCGCCGCGATAATCACTGTCAATTGTCCCCGGCGTGTTCAGACAGGTCAGACCCTGCTTGATGGCCAGGCCAGAGCGGGGCCGGATTTGCACTTCAAAGCCAAGCGGAATGGCAAAACACAGGCCCGTCGGCAACAGGGCCCGGTGTCCCGGTGCCAGCATAATCGGTGTGTCCTGTGGGATCGCAGCCCTTAAATCCATCCCGGCTGAGCCAGGCGTTTCATAAGCGGGCAGGCTTAATCCAGCAAAGTGTGGCAGTTTTTGAACTTGAATATGAACCGGTTCACCCATGCTTACAGTCCCTCGCGCCCGATAGCGTAAAAGCGGTCCCGCCTTTGCTGTTTGATTTTTTCCGGTGAGAGTTTGGACAGTTTTTTCAAATCCGTCCAGATTGCTTTGCCAACATCCTGAATGCTTTTTTCAGGATTACGATGTGCGCCGCCAACAGGTTCCTTAATCAGACTATCGACCACTTTCAGGCGCAGCAAATGCTCAGACGTGATTTTCATCGCTTCAGCGGCCTCATTGGCCTTGCTGGAATCTCGATACAGAATGGAGGCGCAGCCTTCTGGAGAAATTACTGAATAGATCGAATGTTCCAGCATCAGCACGCGATTGGCGGCGGCCAATGCAATCGCGCCGCCGGATCCGCCTTCTCCGATAATGGTCGCAATCATCGGGACCGAGAGAGTAAGGCAGCGTTCTGTTGACCGGGCAATCGCTTCGGCTTGGCCGCGTTCCTCGCCTGCTTTGCCCGGATAAGCGCCTGCCGTATCGACAAAAGACAGGACAGGTAAGCCAAATTTCTCGGCCATATCCATCAAGCGCACAGCTTTGCGATAACCTTCAGGATGTGCCATGCCAAAATTATGTCGCAGCCGACTTTCCGTGGTCCGTCCCTTTTCATGCCCGAGAATGATAACGGATCGATCATTGAACCGGGCAAGACCGCCTGTGACCGCTTCATCATTTCCATAAAGGCGATCGCCGGCCAATTCCTGATAATCGTCAAAGAGATGTGTAATATAATCAGAAAAATGCGGTCTTTGGGGATGTCTGGCGACTTGCGTTTTGCGCCAAGCGCTGAGGCTTGTATACAAGTCTTTCAATTGTTTGGCAGACTTCATCCGAAGCTTTTTCAGCTCGGTTGAGATGGAAGGGCCCTCCCCATTGGCGGCAAGCGCTTCCAGTTCAGTAATCTTCGCCTCTAATTCGGCGACCGGTTTTTCAAAATCAAGATAAGTTGTCATGTCCGTCAAATAGCCTGAGTTTTCATAAAGGTGAAGCTTTATCCTGTGATGCGGGCTTTGACAATCGGATCGATTTATACCGATACACAATGTGGACAGGCCGGGTCTTGGGGCAAACTGACCAGACGAGACTGACCGGACAGACCGTCCAATAGCCATAAGCGCCCGATCAGAGGCTCGCCCGCCCCCGTAATCACTTTCAAGGTTTCCAGTGCCATACGCGTGCCAATCAAGCCTGTCACAGGACCAACCACGCCCAAGGTCTCGCAATCTTCACCCTCATCAGGGGCTTCTGGAACCCAGCAGCGATAACAGGGCGCGCCCTTATCTCGCCCGGAGGCAAAAACCGATACCTGCCCCTGCCAGCCTGTGGCCGCGCCATGCACAAGCACGCGGCGCGTACGATGCGCCAGCTTATTCAGGGAGAACCGGGTCTGGAAATTATCGCACGCATCAATCAATATATCACCTGTAAGGGACATACCCTCTTCAAATCGCCCTCTATGTGTGCGGATATCTATATCCGAATTCATCGCTTTAAGTTGCCGGGCGAGGACATCAGTTTTCGCCTGACCGATATCGGCCTCCTTAAACTGAACCTGTCTTTGCAGATTGGATGCCTCCACGACATCATCATCTATAAGCTCAATTTGACCAATGCCGGCGGCGGCCAGATAAAGCGCGCACGGCCCTCCCAAAGCGCCGGCACCGATCAGGCAAACAGAGGCCCCGGCCAATTTTTGTACGCCTGGTCCGCCTATCTCTTTGAGCAGGATATGACGTTTATGGCGCTCCAGAAAATCTGTCATTTTAGGTATCGTCTTTTTGCCGATCGGGATGGGTCCATTCAGGCGTATGGAAAGCGGGCGAGAATTTCAAGGTCTTTCTGGTCAGATGGCAAGAGCCGGGATATGACAGAGCTATACATGTAAACTCTAATTTATTTTTAGCGATGTCCATTACCTATGTCCGATATCAATATCTATGAAACGCCGGAAGCTTGGCTTCGTTCGCCCCAGATGGCGCATGGAAATATCTTCCTGACAGGGCGGGCCGGAACCGGCAAGACAAGCTTACTGAAAAAATTGATCGCACGTCTGAGAGATCGTGCCGTCATTCTGGCTCCAACCGGGATTGCGGCGATGCATGTTGGCGGCCAGACGGTGCATTCCTTCTTTAAATTTCCGCCGCGTCTGATCACGCCAGCAGATATTAAACGCCTACCAAATGGGCGGGTCATCCGCGCGATGGAGGTGCTGATCATTGATGAGGTCTCCATGCTGCGCGCGGATATGCTGCACGCCATTGATCTTAGCCTGAAGCGTAATCGCGACAGTCAGCGCCCTTTTGGCGGGGTCCGCGTGATCCTGTCCGGCGATCTTAGCCAGTTGCCACCTGTTGTCCGGGCAGAAGAGCAGGCGGAGCTGTTTGACCGTTATGGCGGCGCGTATTTCTTCCATGCCCCTGCCTTTCAGGCTGCAGAGTTCTCACTTCTGGCGCTAAAACATGTCTTTCGTCAGGCTGAAGCACAGTTTCTATCGCTTCTGGGGGCCCTCAGGCGCAATCGGTTGACCGAACCGGATTATGCGCTTTTGCAAAGCCTTGTCTGCGATCAATCCGCGATTGAGGCGTCTGAAACCCATAGTGTTCTGACACCGAATAATGCCAATGCCAATCGTATCAATCAGGCGCGTCTGGATCAATTGGACAGCCGGGCCCGGACCTATCGCGCAAGCGTTCAGGGCAAGTTTGAACCGCAAACCTATCCGACCGAGGCAGAACTTGATTTGAAGGTTGGCGCACGGGTCATGCTCTTGCGCAATGATCCGGAGGGGCGCTGGGTCAATGGCTCCATTGGCCAGGTTGAAGGCTTCCGAAAGGAAAGTGTCCTGGTTAGCCTAGAGGGGGAAGTGCATGAGGTGTCCCCGGTCAATTGGGAAAAATATGAGTTTGTCAAAGACCCCAAAGCTAAGAAAATTTCCCGCAAGCTGATCGGCGTTTTTCAGCAAATTCCTCTCCGCTTGGCCTATGCGCTGACGATCCATAAGGCGCAAGGCTTAACCCTAGATAAGGTCTATATTGATTTTGATTATGGCATGTTCGCACATGGCCAGGCCTATGTTGCCTTTTCTCGCGCCCGTACGCTTGACGGTCTGCGGCTGTCGCGCCCTTTAAGGCAACGCGATCTTGTTCTTGACCGCAATGCCTATGCTTTTGGGGCCCTGGAAAAGCTGGAGGAGACCGAGGATTATCTTCTTGCCAAATTCGCAAAGCCGGAAGGGGTTTTAGTGTGAGGGGGTATAATGGGCGCGGCCATCCTATGCATCTGCGACCTCGCACCCATAAAGAGACTTAAATCAAGCGGGATGTTTCAAGCGCTTATCGGCGATGTCTACGCAGCCTGATCAGGCTTAGCCGATTAGGCTTGGCTATTGCGCGGCCCGTTGCGCTGCCCGCCCCGCTGCTCGTTGCGCTGCTCGACAAGCTTGGTCGTTGCGCTGCCCGACAAGCTTGGTCGTCGCGCTGCCCGCCGAGCGCCCTGATCTCATACTATTGCACAATAATGGACAGCCCTAATCTTTCTTTTGGTATAGTGTTTGCGACGTCCTCAGAGATTAACTCGCCTATATGAATCATATAGGGAAGTTTGCTCTTCCACATCTTCATC
>JARFRJ010000426.1 GCA_029287305.1 Hyphomonas sp.
GATTTGGATCAACTAGCCACCAGAAATCCCGACCTTGTATTTTCCGGCGTAAAGTATTTTGATTTTGGTGATCAGCAATTATGGTTAAATGATTATTTAGATCAGCACGGCATCGCCTACATGGCTTCAAACAGGAAGGCACTGGATGGTGAATTTGATAAAAGCAACGCCAAACGGTTAATGCAAAAAGCAGGGCTTGCGACTGCTGATTATTTTACTACGGCACCGGATGAGCACCGAACAAAAGCCTCTATTCCCATAGCATTTCCTCTCTTTGTTAAGCCCGTCGCTGGCGGTGATAGTCAGGGCATTGATGCTAACTCTGTCGTTAACGACTTTGCTAGTTTTCAGGCAAAAGTCACGGATATTTGGGAGACACAAAATTCCCGTTCATTGGTTGAGACTTATTTATCTGGTAGAGAATATAGCGTTGGTATTTTTGAGGACCGTGCTAGCGGTGAACTCACTGCGATGCCGATTGAGATTATTGCGCAGAAGAATAAAAATGGTCAACGTATTCTCGATTATGACATTAAGCACTTTGATTGCGAGCAGGTAATTGCTGTGAAAAACCCAACCATTTACAAACAACTCTCAAAGCTTGCTAAGGCCGCATTTAAGGTGCTGGACGGCAAAGCTTTTGGACGCATTGATATTAAAATGAATCATCATAACATCCCTCATTTTATGGAAGCAAACCTGATGCCAGGTCTTCGTAAAGGTTATTTCTATAGATCTTGCGCACTGAATTTAAGCCTGACCTATGAAGAGATGATTCTAAAGATTGTGCATAACGGTTTAAGGTTAAGCGGCGATCGGTAGCGGCTCCCACTGGAAGATTTTCCTATCCAATGGTGGAGGATTGTTGAATATTACCGCCCAGTCCTCTAGAACCTCTTGTAATTCCAGTATGCGGTTCGAGTTAAGTCCTCTCACCCGCACCAGTCTTATTTTGCGGTATCACCCCCGCAGACACTGTTTAGACTAAAGTCAGTTCGCCTCCACGGTGATTATGTGCAAGGCCTGTAGATGTCTCTATCATTTATTGTATAAGTCAGCCATGTCACTGAAAACTGTACTGAAATCAATTTTACGCCTGCCTTTGACCAGTGTTCTTCTAGGCTTTGTCATATGGGCTTATATGGCGCTGTGCGCTCGCACGATCCGTTGGCGGGTCGAGGGCGGCGAGGAAGCCAGACAGGTGTGGGCTATGTCAGAAGGCGTAATATTGGCAGCCTGGCACAGCATGATTTTGAACCTGCCTGCTGGATGGATTAAATATATTCGCCAATGGCCTGGCCGAACAGCTCCTGTGGCCATGCTGGTCTCCTTCTCACCGGAAGGGGAAGCTGCGGCCCGGGCGATCCGTCATTTTGGATTGCAGACCATTCGTGGCTCGCGAACCAATAAGCGCAAAAAAAAGTCCAAACAGGGCGGGATGGCTTTGCGCGAAGCGATTGCTTTGCTGAAATCTGGCGGGGCGGTGTGCATGACGCCCGATGGACCGCGCGGCCCGGCCCGGATATGTGGTAAGGGTCCGGTTGTGATGGCCGAGCGCACCGGAGCCGCGATCTTGCCCTATGCCTTGGCGACCCATCCGGCTAAAACCCTATCCAGTTGGGACAGACTTCAAATTCCATTTCCGTTTACGCGCGGCGCGATTGTTTTTGGTGCCCCTGTCTATCCGCAGGATTTCATCTCGATCCATGCTATGCGTGAGGCGCTGCAAACAAGCCTAATACGGGCGACGGATCGGGCGCTGACTTTATCTGGTCAGACCCCCGGTCAGGCCTCTGGTCAGGCCTCTGTGGCAGTAACCCAACCGGATGCGAAACAATCCTCTGTAAGCGCTGTTTCAGAGGAAGAAAAATGAGCCTTGCGCTAAGCCTATATAGATGGGTTATGGTTGGCTTATCCCCTTTTTCTGCTCCGCTTTTTTATCGCCGGGTTCGAAAAGGCAAGGAAGATGTAGGCAAGTTTTATCAGCGCCTAGCGCGTGATTTACCCCCACGGCCAGTAGGAGAGCTGATATGGATGCATGGGGCAAGCCTTGGTGAAAGCAGGCTTTTGCTCAATTTGTCCCGCGCGCTCTTGCAAAGGCGTCCAAAGGTACGCTTTCTGTTTACCAGCCAGACAAAATCCTCTGCCGATATGATCGCAGCAAATTTACCTGAGGGCGCGCTGCATCAAATGTTGCCGTTTGACACACCGAGCGCAGCGCAGCGTTTTGTAACGCATTGGCGGCCAGATTTATGCCTGTTCGCAGAAAGCGAGATTTGGCCTAATCTGATTGAGGCTGCCGCACGGGCAGGGGTGCCTTTGGGTCTTCTAAATGCGCGCATGCGGCCTAAATCCTTACAAACTTGGCGACGTTTTGCCAAGGCGGGGCGGGCTGTATTTGGCCAGTTTTCCCTTATCCTTGCAGCAGACCAGACCACAGCGACGGGCCTGTCGGCTTTGACGGGCCGAAAAATAGAATATGTCGGGGATTTAAAGGCGGCTTTTGTCCCCCAGCGACATACTGAAACCGCCTATGAAAAGAGCTCTTTAGGGATATTCAAAGAGGCGGATTTTGTGCTTTTGGCGGCCTCGACCCATCCGGGCGAAGAGGCCTTTGTGATTGAGGCGTTCCGCCAGCTTGACGGGGAGGCCCGCCTTATCATCGCCCCACGCCATATTGATCGTGCGGACGGAATTTGCGCCGAGCTGGAGCGGGCGGATTTAAGCTATACACGCTTTTCATCTGGGGGCCCTTCTGAGGCTTCCCCGCGCGTGCTTATCGCCGATACATATGGGCAAATGAACCGGTTTTATGCCCTTGCCGATTGCGTCTATCTGGGCGGGGCACATTGCCCGGGCATTGGCGGACATAATCCGCTGGAACCGATTGGCTTTCTGAAACCGACACTGACCGGACCTTATACAGATAATTTCACTGATCTCTATGCAGAGCTTGGCGATCTGAAAGGGCTCGCTATTGTTCGGGACCAAACCGAGTTGATCGCTCAACTTAATGCGCTATGCCCTGTCGATGCGGCGGGTCTGGAGACATTTATTGCCAAGCGTCGGGGGCAGATGGAGCAATGCCTGGATCAGGTGATCGGCTTGCTAGAACAGGAGGGCGACTTATGAAGGCGCCGCATTTCTGGTCAGCCGGACTGGACCCGCATTCACGCGAAGCGGCCCCGTTAACGCGTGCACTGTTAACGCCTTTGGCGGCTCTCTATGCGGTGTCAAGCGCTCGGCGTATCGCTAGGACAGAGCCCTTTCAATCAAGTTTGCCTGTCCTGTGTATTGGTAATATTACCAGTGGAGGCAGTGGTAAAACGCCCTCTGTGCTGGCTTTGAGTGCCCTCTTGAAACAAAGTGGCTTAAGGCCAGCCATTCTGGCCCGAGGCTATGGCGGACGGCTAAAAGGCCCGGTTCAGGTCGATCCTGAAACCCACAGCGCGGCAGATGTCGGCGATGAACCGCTCATGATGGCGATAAGAGGCGAGACGGTTTGGATTAGCCGCGACAGGCCGAGCGGAGCTAGGAGAATTGCGGATAGTAACGCAGATATTATTCTCATGGATGATGGGCATCAAAATCCAACCCTGTTCAAGGATATGTCCTTATTGGTGGTTGATGCCGCCGCGCCTTTTGGCAATGGCTATGTTATCCCCAAAGGCCCTTTAAGAGAACCGGTCAGCCGGGCTTTGGCGCGGGCAGACGCGATACTTTTGATCGGGGAGGGCCGGGTGCCTCAGCCGATTGCGGCAAGTGGCTTGCCGGTCTTCAGGGGGCATGTACAGCCGCGCCCTCTCTTGTCTCAAAATCCTATGGTCGCCTTTGCTGGTATCGGGCGACCAGAACGGTTTTTTCAAAGCCTTGAAGGTCAAGGGGCGCAATTGTGCGAGACGCTTAGTTTTGCGGATCATTATCGCTACCGCCGCGCTGATTTGCGTCGTTTACGCACGCTTTCTGAACAATATAAGGCCGATTTGATCACAACGGAAAAGGATTATATCCGTTTGCCGGAAACGGAACGCTATGGGATAACAGTCCTTTCTATTGAGATCGTCTTTGACGCGCAAAGTGCGCTTGTTGATGCCATCCATCACCTCTTGCGCATCTGATATCATGCCCCCTGATCAAGCCTATATCCGCTCCAAAGACGTTGAAAATCGGGCAAGTTTCGGCCAACGCCTCTTATGGCGTCTGGAGGTGCTGGGCTGGATTTTGATGGAGCGTTTTCTACTTTGTCTTAGCCCGGAAGCGGCCTCTAATTTTGGCGCTTTTGTCATGCGCCGTCTTGGCCCCTTTTTGTCCCAGCATAAAGTGGCGCTCGACAATGTTCAAAAAGCTTTTCCAGACTGGACCCATGAAAAGGTCAAGGCAACCGCTGTGGCGGCCTGGGAAAATGTCGGACGTACAGCCGGCGAGCTGCCACATCTGCGCCATATTACCCCATACAGGACGAATAGTCGGATAGAGGTCGTCAATGCAGAGGCTCTAGATCAGGTCGAGCAGAGCCAGAGCGGGGCGGTGTTTATCTCCGGGCATTTTGCCAATTGGGAGGTCATGGCGGCGGTGATTTGTCGGCGGCCTGTAGATTGCCTGATCACCTATCGGGCTATCAATAATCCGCATATTGACCGCCGCCTTAGCCGGTTAAGACATGATTATGGCATACAGGCGCTGGCCCCCAAAGGGCTTGGCACGCGCAGCCTGATGAAAGCCTTACAGGCCGGGCGCTCGGCGGCGTTCCTCAATGATCAGAAATTTCGCGAAGGTCTTGCCATTCCTTTTTTTGCTCGCCCGGCAATGACTGCGCCTGGCCCAGCACGCTTGGCGATTAAATATAATGTGCCGATCATTCCAGTTTCGACCGTGCGTGTTGCGCCCGCGCGATTTCGCGTCACCATTCATGACCCCATTATTCCGCCTGCAACAGGTAAACCGGAAGAGGATCTTACCCAAACCGTGACCGCCATAACAGAATTTATCGAAGCGCGTGTGCGCGAACATCCAGATCAATGGTTCTGGATGCACCGGCGCTGGCCGAAGGTCAAAAGGGCCTAGAATTCTGCAAAATTTCTATATAAGCAGATGAGTTAGACGATAAGTTTTGCTCCGTTTGAGGTTTATCCCATGATATTTGAAATTCTTTGCCTGATCGCCCTCAGTTTTGGCGGCTTTGCAGGGCTCATAGCACTTGTTAATCCGAAAGGTATATCCAGCACGCTGCGCCTGCAAGCGGAGCCTAGAAAGCCTGGTGGTTTTGCCGAGTTTCGCGCCACATTTGGCGGTGTCTTTTTTATGATCCATCTGGTTGGCTTTGGGATGATATTAAGCGTTAATCCAGCCTATCAAATCTATGTCGCCGCACCGATTGCCGCCGGATGGCTGGGCGCTGCCCTTGCCCGGCTGCTGTCACTGGTGGTCGATAAGGCAGAAAATGGGGAAGGGGGCATAAACCGCTATTGGGTAGTTCTGGAATTTGTCGTCGCAGGCCTGATCGCCTCTGTCGCTTTTGCCAATTGAGGCATAATATGGCGTAAGGGCCAGATCATTTTAAACCTTAATTTGACAGTCTGGACAAAAGATAAGTGAATTTACATATCCGGATCGGATAAAATCTGGCATGGGTCACAACTAGAAATTCATGACCACAAGGCACAAACCATATGCGCAAACACTCTGCGAAACTAAATTCTGATTGGAGCGAAGGCGAGCGTTTGGCCAAATATCTGGCCCGATGCGGGGTCGCTTCGCGCCGAGCTTCAGAAAGCCTCATTGAAGCTGGAAAAATTACTGTGAATGGCCGTAAAGTCACGACACCGGCTTTTAAAGTTACTGGGCGTGAGCTCATCAAGTTGGACGGGGTGCCAGTTAAATCGCCAGAGGCGACGCGGCTCTGGCTCTATCATAAACCAGCAGGCCTGCTGGCCACGCATAATGACCCGAAAGGGCGCCCTACGCTGTTTGAGAACTTGCCGAAATCCATGCCTTATCTTTTAAGCGTCGGGCGGCTTGATTTAAACACAGAAGGCTTGCTTCTTTTAACCAATGATGGGGCTCTGGCACGAGCTTTGGAGCAACCGTCCAATTCTGTTGAGCGCATCTATCGCGCCCGGGCGCACGGCGAGGGGGATCAGGCAAAACTAGCGCGCTTAAAGGCAGGGATATGCGTTGATGGCGAACAGTTCGGTGCGATTGAGGCTATTCTGGAACGGCAGACCGGGGCTAATTGCTGGCTAACTGTCAGCCTGAAAGAGGGTAAAAACCGCGAGGTGAGGCGGGCTCTTCAAGAGGTAGACTTGCAAGTCAATCGCCTTATTCGCACGCATTATGGGCCTTTTGAGCTTGGCGAATTGAGCCCAGGGGCTTTGGCGGAAGTCTCTTCGCGCGATTTGAAACAAAAGCTGGCAGATATCTTGCCAGAGTTTAAGGCGTTTGCCCCAGACCCCCGTCAAGATAAGGCGCATAAATCTGCCAAGCGACCGCACTCTGGGCGCTCTACGCGCCGCAAGCCAGCTGGAGGATGAGGTTGGCTTGACAGCCTGCCTTTGCGATGGCCTTCATGGGCAGATATAAAGAGATAGAAACAATAAGGACGTGCATATGATATCGGCTGATTTTCTGGTTCATAAATCCAATTTGCAAGAGGCCGAATGGCGGGAATATACGCCGCAAATGCTGCAAGAGGGTGAGGTTCGCCTGAAAATTTCTTCACTGGCCCTGACCGCAAACAATGTGACCTATGCTGCCTTTGCCGATTTTGCTGGCTATTGGAATTTCTTCCCGACCGAAGATGCGGCTCTGGGGCGTGTCCCCTTTTGGGGGTTTGCGGATGTGGCGCAAAGCAAGTGCGCCGGCGTCGAGATTGGGCAGCGCTATTATGGTTACTTGCCCGCCTCAAGCGAGCTGATCGTGCAGCCAGGACGCATTACGCCGTTCGGCTTTACAGATATAAGCGCCCATCGCAAGTCTTTGCCCGGTTTCTACAATATTCTGCATCTGACAGAGACAGACAGCGCTTATAAAGCCGAGTTTGAAGACATACAAATGCTGATCCGGCCACTTTATGCGACAGGCTGGCTGATTGATGATTATATACGCCACCCTGCCCCCAATCAGGCGCGGCAGACAGTACCAAATCATGTGATCGTATCCAGTGCATCGGCCAAAACCTCATTGGCTTATGCAAGCGTTGCCAAAAAGCGTGGGGGGATGAAACTGACGGGCTTAACCTCGCCTGGAAATATTGCCTTTACCGAAGCGAGCGGCTTTTATGATACTGTCATCAGTTATGAAGATTTGGATCAATTACCACAGGCAGGTCCAGCCTTGCATGTCGATATACGCGGCACCCCGGCCTTGCGCCCGAAACTGGAAGCGGCCGCTGGCGGTCAATTAATGGCGCATTTACAGGTCGGGGCAACCGATTGGGAGGCCCCGCGTAAAGTTGGATTGGGACAGTCAGGCGGCGCGCAGGGCGCTAAGGATATAAGAGCGCCTAATGAGGTCTTTTTTGCCCCGGGTCATGTTGAAATTTGCGCCGCCCGTATGGGGCCTAAACAGATGCAGCAAAGCTTAAATGCCGATATGTGTGCGTTCTACCCTAAAGCGGCGGAGCTTTTGACCATTGAACCTATCACAGCATATGCCGAACTGGTCAAAGCTTGGCAAGATACAGTCACAGGAAAAATTAGCCCGACAAAGGGTTTAATTGTCAAATTTGATTGAGGCGCTTGCCTGCGAAATATACAAGATTTGCTGCTTTCTTAAACTTGTCGATCAGGATTGCCAGCCCACTGGACAATCGATTATTTGCAGAGCAAGCATAAGCATAACTTAAAGCGTCTAGGTGTTTCCAAGACAATCCTAAAACGCTTTAAAGAGCTCGTAG
>JARFRJ010000453.1 GCA_029287305.1 Hyphomonas sp.
GACAATATCCAGATTTGCAGCCACTTCGAATGCTCTTTCAATAAAGGAGTTATCTGCATAAATCACATCCAGCCTACTAAAATTCAGCGCATTATAGGCGGTCAAATCAGTCTCATTCGCATTTGCGAAAAGCGCGCCAAAGAGAGAAAGGAGATCATTATAAGTCAAGCCGGGCGATATTGCTGGATCAGTTGGGTTTAGCAATTCTTCAAGGTCCACAATAAAAGCATCCAGAGCCTCGAAAGAGCTGTCTGTGTCTATAAAAAGCGCGGTTATCACATTATCTAAACTGCGTTCAGCCAGTGTCTTAAAACCTGAGAAAAACCCTCCAAAGGCAAGCTCGAAGCCGTCCTCCAATCGGATATAATTATCTGAACTTGCTAATTCTACACCCCCTAAGGTCTCGTCGACAGGATAATTTATCAAAAATTTTGCTGCCGTTTCCAAGCTTATATCGGAATACCCCGCTAAACTTAGATATGTATCAACCGCTTCACCCAAACGCGCGGTAACATCCGTTGTCAGCCCAATATTAAATGCAGGCAAAGCAATTTCGCTCGGACGCCCATCCGTATCTCTAACAAGCTGAAAGCTGAAACTTTCGTCAGAAAATAAATCAACTCGCACACCATCAATCTGGCCTGTGATATTTTCTAAAGTAAAATTATTATCGACCAAACCCAAAGCATTATTAAGAACGTCTTCTTTAAACTGAATAAAGGCAGGCGAATCCAGGCTGGGCTCATTCATAAAATCATCATCTTTCAGGAAAGTGGCAATATCATCAGCGATAGAAGTCAAAGCGCCTGAAGAGGCAAGTTCAAGCCGACCGATTGAAACATCCGCAGATGCGACAGAATCTGCTGCCTCTACGCTATCCCTGTTATAGCTTAAGATGAGATCATTTAATGCAAGCGGTAATGCAGGGCTGCCCTCTTCTATATTCGGAGTAAGGGTCAAAGCGCCTAAAGCCAGACCGATATCAATATTATTGATTGCATAATTGAGACGCGTTCCATCAAGGCTGAGACTCTCAAAAAGAAGATCATCAAAAATGGGGCGATCCTCCATATCATCAGGCAGAAAGCCAAACAGAAACCCGATCAAGGAAGCTGGCTTAATAAGCTTGACTGAAGCGAATTCAAACTGAAGCGGGCCGAGCTGAGCTCCAAAATCTGTCATATTCAGATCATTTATGCCCAATTGTGACAAATTTTCCGAAAAAGAAGCATAAAAGCTTTCATAAGGATCAGAGGCGCGATTTGGACTTGCAATGAAATCTTCATCTCCAAGCAAGGTAAAGACATCAGATAGGGCGTCAAGCACCTTAGCTGAAGCTGTCATTTGATAACTCGAAAAGTCAATTTGCGCGTTCTCTATCAATCCGTCGGCCAAATCCGGGAGCTCAAGGCTTAGGGCTAAATCACCTAAGCTAAGTATACTTGCCCCATCGATCTCTAGGTCGACCTCTATCTCAAAATCAGAAAGCGCGAAGTCACCGCTCAAAGGCTCCGTTGAGGACTGATAAAAGAAATCCTCAAAACTGAAAGACCAAAGAGCTGCGCCCGTGAGCGCCAGTTCATCGGCGCCGATCCCGGTCGGCATGGGTTTTTGGGCATTGACCGTCTGTGCAGAGACCGGTGCGCCAACCAAGCGGGCCATGAGGGCAGATAATTGCGCAGATGGATTGGTCAGCATGACCGTTCCAAAACCAAGGCGCGTATCCTCCGCATCCAAAGTATAAGTTATATTTTTAAAAACAAGTTCGCTCGCATAGGCTCCATCATCATTGAGAGCCAGACCATTCAGTTGGAAGGTTTCAACGCTTAGATCGGCGGCCTCTGAACCCCTATCTATAATAACATTTGAGAGTGTCGCATCAGACCCATCAATGATTAAGCTTTCAAATGTTAAAGCCCCCACACCTGATTGATCTAAACCAAGTTTCTCCAAAGCTTGTTCAGCAACCGTTGGGGACACTGGAGTGTCTCCGCCAGTGGCTGGTAATGGAGTTGGGATTGATGGGCTGCTATTATCACTTCCACATGCCGACAATAAAACAACAGTCGCACACAAACTCACAAAAACTCTATTCATTCAACATACCTTTTCACCCGGCTAATCGCCAAGCCTATCATCATATATGAGGAAATATGAATAAAACTAAAGTGAAACGGTGTGAATTACAAAAAAGTTCATAATACGCTGATTTATATAGCAAAAAAATCTTAATAAATTTGCAGGGCGCTCATTCCTATAGGCGTGAGTAAACGGAATAGATTTTTAGGCAGGTGTTTTCAGCTCTATGGACACTCTTTTCTACTAAATATGTTTGCGAAGCTTTTTTACTCGGCTGAAGCGGTAAACCCAAGACGCTCTTTGGTCATACTGTCCGGTGCGTCAAGGAGTTCAGAAATGGTGACGGGTGTTTCAGGATTAAGCTTCAGCGTCAATGTATCAGGCTCTGCCAAAAAGGTTCCTAAAGCCGTGCTTAATTCTGTGATTAAGTCGCCATCCACTCCCGACTGGGCCGCAAGCAGTGGCAGCATGGTCACACTTGCTGAAACCTGTTGACGTAAAGTATCAACTTCCTGACCCGTTTGCGAGGCAGCCAATTTCAGAACCCGGTCATAAAAGGACATATCCTTAAATATAAGTTCCATTTCTGAAAACCTAAGAGGTTCAAGCACGGAAAGAGCGGCCATACCATCCATATCCTGCGGGGCGTCCTTATACATATCCGCCTGGTTTTTTAGCATGTCTGTATACCCAGAGGCGGTGTAGCCCATTGAAAACTTGAAACCATCTTTAAGCCCGAAATAGTTTTCACTGGCTTTAATAATCATCTGATCTTTTTCTGGATCAATTATCGTCCGTCCGGCACTGGTAAAGGTAAATTCTTCATAGCCCAGTTCACTCAGATATGGCGCCGCCATACTGCCAAGCTCAGAATCAGTCTCAATATCCACAGTAAAGGTCATCGGCTTCGTTATAATTTCGGTCGCCTGCCCCGCCCCATTGCGTTTCACATTCCCGGCCAGTTCCGGCATTTTGACATTCACGCCAGCTATATTAGCCGAAAAGTCAGTGATTGAGATTGTTTCATAGGGAGGATTACTGCCATAATTTGCAAGGAGATTAGAATAGGCTTTCATCGCCATGTCTTCTGAACTTTCCTCGTCACTGTTTGCGTTTTCCATGAATGAAGCAAGGTCTTTGAGCGGTTGGCTTTTACCTGTAATTGTAAATCCACCCAATGCGATATTAATCGGCTCTCCCTCTTCAACAGTATTAAAGGTCAAGCCTTGCAAAGAGATTTTGCCCTCATCGCTAGTCCCCAAACCAGAAAAGTTGAAATTGGCGATAGAGGCCTTAAC
>JARFRJ010000463.1 GCA_029287305.1 Hyphomonas sp.
TAATCGCTGGCATCGCCTCTGGCGGCGTCCTCAAGGGGGCGCGTGACGCGCTCATCAAACTGAGCCGAGCTGATGCGGTTGAGTTGACTTTGATTGGGCTTGAGCGCCACCGCCACTTGCTGGGCGAGGCTCATCGGCAGAACCGATCCGCCATTATAATCTGTATGTTCACCGATCAGATTGACACGGCCAGACGCCGCCGCCAGTGCCACGCCCTGGGTAGAGCCATACTGCCCTTTGAACAGCTCCAGCGGGGTCATTTTACACCTCTGAGTGCCTGCGCCGCCGCCTCTGGCATGACATCGACGGTAAACACACCTGTCGCCTGCTCGACCGAGGCCAGATATTTGACCCGGCCCGGGCCGCGCAAAAGGGGATAGAATTGTGCGCTGAACTGAAAGGCCCCGTCCTGACCATAGGGGGCGGCATGCAGGCTCAGCATATAGGGCGTTTCGGCACCAAACAAGGCATCATAGCGGCGGGTGACCTCGCCCAACAAATAGGCAAAGCCGTCACTTTCAGTTTCGCTATAGCTCCAGGGTCCGGAATGTCGGGCAAAGGCTGATATCCAGACCTCATAGGGGAAGCGGGCAAAGGGCGGGGCATAGGCCATCAGTCCGCCGGCCTCCAAAACACCATAACGGTTTTTCCAGTCGGTAAGCTTTCCAGCCAGATCATATCCGGCTTCAAAAGCAGCCAAAGCGCGCGCCTGAGGGTCTGGAATAAAGGGAAAGCCATAAATCTGTCCATGCGGATGAGACAGGGTGACGCCAACCGCCTCGCCGCGATTTTCAAACGGAAGAACAAAGGCGCAGCCCTTGGCAAACAGGTTTTCATATCGGTCAATCCACGCTTCCACCAAAAGCCGTCTTTGCGCCTGATTAAGATCGGCCAGAGACCCTGTCGCATCCGGCGTATAGACAATCACCTCACAGGCTCCTTTTGCGGGCGCTGTTGTTAGACCTGTCACCTCGCCCTCATGCGCATCGGCGGACAGGCTGGGAAAACGATTATCGAACACGCAAAGCTCAAAATCACTGAAAGGAATTTCGGTCAAAGGTTTACCGGTCTGGCTCGGCGCGAGCGGATTTTCTGCCTGGCTCGGCTTGAAGGTACGCTGGTTGCGCGCGGCGGCATATATTGACCATGTTCCCCTTAAAGGGTGATAGCGCAAGTGCGCCCCTGTCAATTGATCCAGCGCGTCACCTGCAATTTCAGAGGCCTTATGGGGCGCATAGCCATAAAGCGACAGGTTTCGCCCATCCGGTTTTATGACATCCCGGCGATAGACAGGCTCTGCCCTGACGTACCGCTTTAATATAGTCCCTTGATCTGTCATACGCTTGGCCTGTCAAAGTCTCTTCTGCCCTATATTTTGCTTTTTCTGTTTGCGCTAGACGGCAAGTTCCATTTACCTCTTTGCGGGGGCAAATCCGCATTATAGGATATAGGAAAGAGGGCCATCAGAGTTAAATCGCAAGAAAACCCCTGTCCCACCTCATCCTGTAACCCTTAAGGAGCCATTATGCGCGATATGCAAGACAGGGTCACGCTAAAAGGATGTCAGTCTTGCCTCATTCTATCCTGTATGGCGGGAAGGCCGCTCAAAGTCTTATATTGGGGCAAGGTGTTATCCCCTGCCAGTGCTGCCATGATAGCTGTCTCTTATACACATCTGACGCTGCCGAC
>JARFRJ010000017.1 GCA_029287305.1 Hyphomonas sp.
TGTTCGTCTCGTGGGCTCGGAGATGTGTATAAGAGACAGAGGTAATGCTGGTCAGAGTAGCAAGCCCGAGATCATAATCGGCTTGCATGGACAGGCCCTGATTTTCAATCTTATTGGTTGAGTCAAAATTATTGAAGACATCATAGGAAAATGGGTTTTCCGGATCGATCTGACCGCCCAGATCAAAAATATCTTCCCCTGTTGGGCCATTGACCAAATTCCCGGCCACACAGCAAACCTCGTCAATATTGTCATAATCACCGATGAAACGGATTTCCAGCTCATCATTAGGAACAAATAGAAGCTGTCCCCGCACGCCCCAACGCTGACGCTCATTCACTTCAGACCCGGTATTGAGATCGCTTGCATAGCCTTCGCGTAAGTTTAGATTGCCTGAAAGACTGTAGGCCAATTTATCAGAGACCGGTCCGGTAATATCGCCGCGCACACGATAAGAACCATAATTGCCGATTGTGGCGGCCAGATTGGCTTCTGTTTCAAATTGCGGGGCACGCGTGATGACCGAAATAACCCCGGCAGAGGCATTTTTACCAAATAAGGTCGATTGCGGACCGCGCAAAACTTCAACACGCTGCAAATTTGGTAAATCCGAGATTTGCGCGGCGGAACGTGACCGGTACACCCCGTCAATAAACACCCCAACGGAAGGCTCAATGCCAGCATTATTCGCGCCATTACCGAAACCGCGAATGATGAAATTAGTATTGGCAGAAGATTGCAATTGTCCAACCTGCAAGGAAGGCACCAAAGTCTGCAAATCATTCAAATCCTGAATTTCAGCTTTTTCAATAACGCCATCATCAACAACAGAAACAGCCACAGGCACATCCTGCAAAGTTCGCTCACGCTTTGTGGCAGATACGATCACTGTGTTCAGACGACGCGCGCCCTCATCTTCTTCGGTTTGGGCCATGGCAGAAAACTGCGTCCCCATCAAAAGAGCCGACAGGCCAACGCCGAGCCTTAAGGCTTTTTTCAGGCCATTATTTGCGTGTGTCATTCCAGTCTTGGACATAAAGTTCTCCCTGTGGTGTCTGGTCCAGATCATTTTTTTAAGAATCGGCACTAGGTGTCATGCTTTATCTGTCAGGACAAGCCATATCCTTAAGGGCACCCCATCGAAATACAGCTAGAACATTTTCAAGCCAATAAGAGCCATTTTCAGAAGGCCTCTATAGTCCAAGCTGATGAATTTTATCTATAGCCTAATCTCAGGCGGTTCAGGGTAGATAACTTTCGTCAGATAAAGCCCATGGGCGGGCGCAACCGGCCCGCATCTGTCACGCGCGCAAGCGCCCAATATCTCACCGATCCATTCAGGGGCCTGCCGGCCTCGCCCAACCTCGACCAGTGAACCAACAATAGAGCGCACCTGACGATGCAGAAAGGATTTCGCCGAGCAGAACACATCCACCATATCACCTCTACGGGTAATCTGGATCGGATCAAGACTGCGGATCGGGGTTCGAGCCTGGCATTGAGTATCTCGAAAGGTGGAAAAATCATGTATCCCTTCGAAATAGGCTGCGCCTTGACGCATCGCCGCCACATCAAGCGGATAGGGGACGCGCCAGACCAAGCCTTTATCAAGGGTCAGATCGGCGCGGCGGCTCATAATACGATAATGATAATATCGCTTGATTGCGTCAAATCGGGCATGAAAACTGTCGCCAACAGCCTTGGCTGATAATATGCTGACCGGATGCGGGCGTAAATGCGCATTCAAGGCATCGGCCAGCTTATGGGCGGGGAAATCATCACATATATCCAGATGCGCGGCCTGACCCAGCGCATGCACGCCCGCATCGGTCCGACCGGCCCCAAAGACTTGTATCTCTTGACCGATCAGTTTTGTCGCCGAGGCTTCCAGCGCACCTTGGACGGTCAGCGCCGCCTCTTGACGCTGCCAACCTGAAAAAGGGGTGCCATCATATTCTATGCACAAAAGATAGCGCGTCATGTGAAGCGCGTCCCTTCGCGAATGGCCACGCCTTTCACAAAGGCCTCTGCCGACATCGGGCCCTTGCCGGGGCGTTGCAGAATTTTCAAGCGTATGGCCCCCTCACCGCAAGCAATGGTCAGCTTATCATCCAGCACTGTGCCGGGCACACCTTCACCGGCGCACACCTCGCTCATAAAGACTTTCAGCACGGTCGGCCTAGAGGCATCCTGCGGCGTATATATCAGCTTTGCGCCGGGTGCCGGTGACAGGCCGCGGATTTGCGCATCAATCTCATTGGCGGGTCTTGTCCAGTCAATCGGCTGATCAGCAGCGGTAATTTTTTCTGCATAACTTATGCCTGCTTGGCTTTGCACGTGCGGATTGGACATACCTGCAATGAGACTGTCTATCACATCCGGCAAAAGATCAGCCCCAAGCCTAGACAGACGCGCATACAGGCTGCCACTTGTCTCTTGGCGCCCGATATCGGTTTCAGCCGAGGCCAGAACCGGGCCCGTATCAAGACCAGCTTCCATCATCATAGCTTGGATGCCTGTGCGTTTATCGCCCGCCATAATCGCGCGCTGAATGGGCGCCGCGCCGCGCCAGCGTGGCAATAAAGAGGCATGTAAGTTTACACAGCCATATTTTGGCGCAGATAAAACAGCTTTGGGCAGGATAAGGCCATAGGCGACCACAATGGCCAGATCTGCCTGCAAGGCCTGAAAAGCAGTTTTCTCCTCTGCCGACTTTAGGGTATGCGGCGTTCGTATGGGCAAGCCCCTCGCCTCAGCATATATATGCACAGGGGTTGGCGTAAGCTTACGACCGCGTCCGGCGGCGCGGGGCGGCTGGGTATAGACGCAGACAATCTCATGACCGGTTTCGATAAGCTTTTCCAGCGCGGTCACCGCAATCTCAGGCGACCCCATAAAAATCAGTCTTTGCGGATTTGTAGACAAGGCGCGCCCTTTACAGATGATACAGGGTCATTTTACCCGGATGATCCGGACCAAGATCAAGATTAGGATCAGGCGGCATTCGCCGCTTTCAGGCGTTTGGCCTTGCGCACTTTATCAATTGCCCTCTGGCGTTTCAGACGCGAGAGATGGTCGATAAACAAGGTACCCTCTAAATGATCCATTTCATGTTGTATACAGATCGCAAACAAGTCTTCTGCGCGCTCTTCCACGGGCTCCCCCTGATAATCCAGATAGCGTACCGTGCATTCAGCCGGGCGCTCCACTTCCTCAAATATGTCCGGGACGGATAGACACCCCTCTTCATAAGGCTGGGTGTCTTCAATTGTGTCGATAATTTCCGGATTGACGAAATAGCGTGGGTTTTTTTCATCATTTTCCTGCAAGTCCATAACGATAATACGCAAAGGCACGCCGATCTGTATGGCCGCCAAACCAATACCGGGGGCCTCATACATCGTCTCCAGCATATCATCCATAAGCGCCCGATGCTCATCGGTCACAGGCCCCTCCACCGGGCGGGAGACTTGTTTTAAACGCGGATCAGGAACAATTAAAATATCACGAATAGCCATAATCCTTAAATAAGCCGATCAGGAAATAAATTCAACCGAGGAAGCGGGCGCGCAGAGCCCCGCATCTGCGAGCTTGGTCTTAAAGCGCAGTTTTGGCTGCGCCTCTTATGTCTGTCTATGTGTCTTTTCCTGGGTCTTTTATTGGATAGTGTCAGGGGCAGTTTCTGTCTTTATGTGCGGCAATTGGGCTCGATTTTCAATCGGCTCCAGCTCAGCCAGGGATTTATCCGCCGGAGCAAAGGATAATTCCTGAAATTTGCGCGCGGTTGGCAAGACACGCCTTTCCAAGGACCCGTTTAGGCGATTATAGCTGTCCACACTTTGATTGATATGTTTACCAAGCTTTTCAATATGCTGGGTCAGGGTTTGCAGACGGTCATAGAGTTCACTGCCAAGCTCGGCGGCAATAAGCGCATTCTCCGACATGTTTTGTTCGCGCCAGCTAATGTCAACCGCCCGAGCGATGGCCAGCAAGGTTGATGGGGTTGTGATAATCACTTTGCGCTCCTGCGCATATTCCATCAAATCAGGTATCTCTTCTAAGGCAGCGGCATAGAAGTTTTCACCGGGAATAAACATTGTGACAAAATCAAGCTGTCCGGTCTGCGCCTCCTGATAAGCTTTGCTGGCCAGACGATGGATGTGGGACTTGATATTCTGTGCATGGCGTTTCAGGAAGCTATCTTTTTGCGTCGCATCTGCGACTTGTGAGGCTTGCAGATACGCTTCTAAGGAAACTTTTGCATCAACAATCATCATCCGCTGACCTGGCAATCTGATGACCAGATCCGGACGCAACGTGCGCTCTTCAACCCGCATATGCGCCTGCTCAACAAAATCACAATGAACAGACAGTCCGGACTGGTCGATGACATTGCGCAATGTCATCTCTCCCCAACGCCCAGCGCCTTTCGGGGAAGACAGAGCGGTGACCAATTTGGAGGTTTCCACCCGATTGCGGATGAGGTCGCCCGCCAGCGTTCTGATCTGTTCACCCATGGCCGAACGGTCTTGCAGACGGACTTTTTCCAGTGCATCGACGCGGGTTTTAAAATCCTCAAAAGTTGATCCAATGGGCGCGATCAGTTTTTCAAGATCGCCTTTAGCCCCTTCCTTATGCTTGGCGAAAGTTTCATTCGCCAGCGTCATAAACTGGTCTTGTGATTGCGCAAGAACCTGCTGGGCAAGGCTCATGAACTCTTC
>JARFRJ010000065.1 GCA_029287305.1 Hyphomonas sp.
GATCGGAAACGTCATTTCAGCCTTTTGTATATCCGGAATAGGTATTTCAGATTTTACCAATTCATTGGCGACAGCACGTGTCTGACCAAGTGCCATGATCACAGCAAGGCTAAGGGCGAATCCGTATTTCATACATTCTTCTCCATCATTATCCTGTAACATATTGGGTTGGTTTAACTGAATGGCGAATGAAGATGTTGTAATTCATCATAAAACCAGTCTGTGTAAACATTATTTTGCTCTCAGGATTGCCTCTTTCACGCGCACCTGCTTAATCTTGAAAGACAGGGATATCATATCTTTTGGCTATAAACGATGAGGGCCTCATGACGATATATGCAAATGTGCTGGAAGCGATTGGCAATACGCCGCTTATTCGATTGCGCCGCGCGTCTGAAGAGACCGGATGTGAAATACTTGGCAAGGCTGAGTTTTTAAATCCAGGCCAGTCGGTTAAGGATCGTGCCGCACTTGGCATTGTGCGCGATGCCGAGGCCAAGGGTCTGTTGCGCAAAGGGGGCACGATTGTTGAGGGGACGGCGGGCAATACCGGTATAGGTCTCGCGCTTGTTGGGGCCGCACTCGGCTATAAAGTTGTTATCGTTATGCCGCGCACACAAAGCCAGGAAAAAAAGGATGCGGTCCGTCTCTTGGGCGCACAGCTGATAGAGGTGGATGCTGTGCCATATAAAAACCCGAATAATTATGTGCATTATTCCCGGCGCTTGGCTGAAGATATGAATGAAAGGGAACCGGGCGGCGTTATCTGGGCCAATCAGTTTGACAATATTGCCAATCGGCAGGCGCATTATGACACAACCGGGCCAGAAATTTACGCCCAGACAGAAGGAAAGGTCGATGCGTTTATCTGCGCAGTCGGCTCTGGCGGAACGCTTGGCGGCGTCTCCATGGCGCTGAAAGAAAAAAATCCAGACATACAGATTGGTCTGGCGGATCCGGGCGGCGCGGCGCTTTATGAATATTACACACGCGGCGAGCTGAAATCCGAAGGCACCTCGATTACCGAAGGCATCGGGCAAGGGCGCATCACCGCTAATCTGGAGGACGTCGTGGTCGATTATGCCTGCCGGGTTCCGGACGCAGAAGCGCTGACCATTCTGTTTAAACTGGTTGAAGAAGAGGGGCTGTGCCTTGGCGGCTCTGCTGGGATCAATGTCGCTGGTGCCATGCATATGGCGCGTGAATTGGGCCCTGGAAATACGATCGTCACGATATTATGCGATTATGGCAATCGCTATCAATCCAAACTGTTTAATCCGGATTTCCTGCGCTCTAAGGATTTACCCGTACCGCAATGGATGGAGCGCTGATATGCACATATCCTCGCCTCTTATCAGCGCCGAATGGCTGAAAGACAATAGCGGCGCACTGGATTTGCGAATCATTGAGGCGACCTATTTCCTGCCCTTGTTAAACCCGCCGCAAACAGGGGCTGAGGCCTATTTGCAGGGGCATATTCCAGGGTCTGTCTATTTTGATATTGACAGGATT
>JARFRJ010000072.1 GCA_029287305.1 Hyphomonas sp.
TATCGGAAACCGATTTTAGAGCGCTTGTCGCTCTGCTGCCGGCAAGCCTGATCATTGCGCTGCTCGCCCCGTTATGACCCGACCAGCAGGAGGGCGTGCTTTTTTAAAAGTCACATAATAACAATGAATTAAATCGTTAAGGCGCGCCCAAAAGAAACCGAAACGCTTTAGATCAGTTCATAACTTTGACGATCTCCTGACCGATCAGGCGGGCTTCTTCCTCACGACTTGATCCTGTTCGCCAGGCAATTGCAATCTGGCGGGCAGGCAGTTTCTGACTGACATTCACCACGTCAACGCCGGCAGCCAAGGCCATGCCGGCTTCTGCTGCCAGTTTCGGGATCAATGACACGCCCATTCCGCCGGCGACCATCTGGATCATGGTTTGCAAGGATGTCGCCGCCAGATCATCCTGTCGTGTCATGCCGGGCAAGGAACACACAGACAGAGCATGATCGCGCAGACAATGGCCTTCCTCCAGAAGGAGAACGGTTTCATCCTTTAAATGTTCAACTTTAAGCTTGTCTTTTTGCTTCAGGCTATGACCATTTGGGCAGATAAGATGGAAGGGGTCTTCACCGAGAATTTGAGTGGTAATTTTCGGCGTCGTCCAAGGCAGGGCGATAATCGCCGCATCCAGACTTCGCTCTCTTAGAGCGCCCAGCAAATCCTCGGTTTTCTCTTCGCGCAAATAAAGCTGAAGCTCAGTATAGTCTTTATGAAGGGTTTTTAAAATCTTTGGCAGGATAAAGGGGGCAATGGTCGGGATCGCGCCGAGCCGAAACCGGCCATTCAAGGGGGTTCCTGCATGACGCGCCCTGATGACAAGGTTTTCCGTATCCGCCAAGATATTACGGGCTCGCTCAACGGCAATCTTGCCAGACGGGGTCAATCCCGCTTCGCGGGCACCGCGTTCAATCAATTGTGTGCCTAACACAGTCTCAACCTCGCGGATCGCTGAAGATAAAGTCGGCTGTGAGACATGGCATGCCTCTGCCGCCCGCGAGAAGGACTTATGATCGGCTATCGCGACCAAAAATTCTAATTGTCTTAGTTTGGGCAAATGCATAAACTAGATGATAACCAAAATTGGACATGCTGCATAGTAGTCATTACAAGTCTGACATCACAATATAAATTTCAGGATATAACCTTAAGAATGATCATGATTATGCCGAAAGCCTTTAGATTATGAGACTAGCCGTTCCGCAGCTTAAGAATGAACATATTCGTTTGGAGCTTTTCAAACCCTCAGGGGAGTGGCGCGAGTTTCTCAAAAAAGCAGGGGTTGAAGAAGCTATGTGGAGCTGGCTCCCGCGTATTCGTACAGGCGGGGTCAGTTATGAGGCCTATTATGCGCATGTCACTGAGCGTATAGAGAGCGGGCAAATGATCTCTTATATGGCCTATGAGGGCGACACAGACAAATTTGTCGGCATTATCAGCTATTTACGCCCGCGCCGGGTGCATCGCCGTGTCGAGATAGGCCTTGCCTGGACATTGCCTCAAAAGCGCCGAAGTCTGATTGCTCTGTCCATGCACAGCCTGATGATTGACCATGCTCTCAAATGGGGCGCGCGGCGTATATACTGGCATACTGATACTAGGAATACGGCCTATATTGCGTTTCTGGAAGATAAGATAAAGTCTGAAAAAGAAGGGGTTATGGAGAGTTTCACCCGTATGTATGATGGCAGCTGGTCAGATGTGGCTGTCTTCGCCCTTATCGATCAGTCCTTGAAAAAGGCCGCCAAACAAATACGTCGCACTCTTGAAAGAGAATGATTGATTTTACCCCTCATCTATGCTTTAGCCAGATGGCATAAGCGTATAATTAACCGCGCCAGCTTGATCAGAACATGTTCATTTCCTATTTTGAATGGGGGTCTGACGAGCACCTTACCCAGCGAATATCGCCCGGTAAGACTAAAAGCGTTGTCAGTATATGCATGGCTGCGGGGGTGACTATTACCCCGATAAGACAAGCCGGGACGGACAGGAGATTGGCATGTTTGATGCCTTAACAGATCGATTAGGCGGGATATTTGAGGATTTGACAGGGCGTGGGGCCCTGTCTGAAAAAGACGTTTCCACCGCTTTAAGAGAAATACGTATTGCCCTGCTTGAAGCGGATGTCGCTTTGCCCGTGGTGAAAGATTTTATTGGTAAAATCAAAACCGAAGCGCTCGGCCAGCGTGTTATCCGTTCCGTTCAACCCGGCCAGCAAGTGGTTAAAATTGTCTATGATGGCATGGTCGAGATGCTGGGCGGGGCACAGGCCGATACGGGTCTGAAAATTGACAGTCCGCCAGCGGTCATCATGATGGCGGGTCTGCAAGGGTCTGGTAAAACGACAACAACAGGAAAACTCGCCAAACGTCTGTCAGAAACGGAAAAGAAGAAAATCCTCCTTGCCAGTCTGGATGTGCGTCGCCCCGGCGCGATGCAGCAATTGGCTGTGCTGGCTGATCAGCTTGGGGATCTGGTTGTCTCACTGCCGATTATTGAGGGCCAATTGCCGGGCGATATTGCACGACGTGCCTTAAAAGCGGCTGATATTGGTGGCTATGATGTGGTCATATTGGATACGGCAGGGCGCACCACTCTGGATGAACAGATGATGGGTGAGGCCGCCGAAATCGCACAGATCGCTCAACCGATCGAAACCTTGCTCGTCGCCGATGCGCTGACCGGTCAGGATGCGGTTGAAACTGCCCGGCGCTTTGATGAGCGCCTCAAACTCACCGGATTGATCCTCACCCGAATGGATGGTGATGGACGCGGCGGGGCCGCTTTGTCCATGCGGGCGGTCACAGGTCTGCCGATTAAATTCCTTGGTGTGGGTGAAAAGCTTGAGGGTCTTGATGTTTTTGACGCGCCGCGTATTGCTGGGCGTATTCTGGGTCAGGGCGATATTGTCTCTCTGGTCGAAAAAGCCAGCGCGCAATTGGATGCCGATAAAGCCGAGAGAATGGCCCGCAAAATGTCCAAAGGGCATTTTGACTTGAATGATATGGCCGAGCAATTCCGTCAAATGCAGAATATGGGCGGCTTAAGTGGCATTATGGGCCTCTTGCCGGGGGCCAAAAAGGCCAAACAGGCGCTTTCCGCCTCTGGCCTTGATGAAAAAGCTATGAAGCGTCAGGAAGCGATTATTTCCTCCATGACAGCCAAGGAACGTAGCAAACCAGCTGTCTTGAATGCCTCGCGGCGGCGGCGCATAGCGACAGGCTCCGGTACAAGCGTGCAAGAGGTCAATAAAATCCTTAAAATGCACAAGCAAATGGCCGGGATGATGAAAACAATGGCCAAAAAGGGCGGAATGCGCGCCATGATGAAGACTATGGGCGCGGCTGGCATGGCACCGGACGATTTAGCGAAACTTGGCGGGGCGGGCCAAAACCTGCCCGGATTTGGCTCTGCCAGCTCACAAGCGGGTCAATTGCCGGGCCTTGGCGGCGGCGGCGCGGCATCCTCCTCTGGCCTTCCCGGGCTTGGCGGGGGACAATTTCCTGGCCTTGGAGACAAACGCAAATGAGTAGCGCGCAAGATCAACTGGAAGCCTATCGCACCAGCATAGACAATCTTGATGCGATTCTGGTCCACGCCCTGGCCGAAAGGTTTAAAGTGACGCAATCTGTCGGTCGGCTGAAAGCTGAATACAATATGCCCGCATCGGATAAAGCCCGCGAAGCACGCCAGATTGATCGCTTGCGAAGCCTCGCCCATCAGAGCCAGCTTGACCCGGAATTTGCAGAAAAATTTCTAAACTTCATTGTTGCAGAAGTGATCCAGCATCATGAAAAAATCCGAAAATCTTAAAATCAGTCATATTTATCAGGAGAAAATAAATGGCACTTAAAATTAGACTGGCCCGGGGTGGGTCAAAAAAACGTCCCTTTTACAGCGTCGTTATCGCCGACAGCCGGGCACCGCGCGATGGGCGCTTCATTGAAAAAATCGGCACTTATGATCCGCGCCTGCCTAAGGATTCCGATGCACGCGTAAAGATTGACAGTGAAAAAGCGGCCAGCTGGGTCGCTAAAGGTGCCAAGCCGACAGATCGCGTCGCCCGCTTCCTCAATCAGATCGTTTTGGAAGGACAGGACGCGCCGATCTGGGCGTGGGCACCTGGAAATAATCCGAAAAAAGGCGAGCCGGGCCAAAAAGCCAAAGAGCGGGCTGAGGAAAAAGCTGAAAAAGCCGCCGCTCCTGCTGAAGACGCTTAGCGCTTTGCCTCTGTCTATGCGTGTGCCTTATGAGCACTGAACACGATAAAGACCCTCATCTTCTCGTGATGGGGGTCTTGTTGGGCGCGCATGGCGTGCGCGGAGACTGTAAAGTCAAAAGCTTTACACAAGACCCGGACGCACTGTTTGACTATGATACGCTTTTGGACGGGGAGGGCCAGCCCCTTCTTACCGTCAAATCCTATCGGCTTGCCGGAAAGGTTTATATTGTCACGCCGCAAAACCCGCTTACAAAAGAGGCGTGGGACGGGATGAAGGGGAGCTTGCTACATATCCATAGAGACAGCCTGCCGGAGGCGACCTCTGAAGAGGTTTATGTGGAAGACCTTATCGGCCTTACCGCGCAGACCGAGGCGGGTGATCTTTTGGGTCAGATTAAAGCCGTCCATAATTTTGGTGCAGGCGATGTGCTAGAGATTAAACCTGTCTCTGGGGGGGCAGATATGCTCATCCCGTTTACGAAGGAAGATGTGCCCCTTTATGACCTTGAAAACGGTCATGTGGTGATAGCCAGCGCGGATTTGTGGCAGCAGGCGCAATCAGGCCCCAAATCCAAGCGTGGCTCTGACACATCAGATTGATGCATTGACTGGTAGGCGAAACCCTCAGCCTATTCCTGCGCTTCGAGCCAGGCTTTATCGACCCCTCTTTGTCCGCGCTTGATCAGCCATAATACACCCAGAAGATCAATCAATCCGGCTCCCGTCCGGCCCCAAAAGCCATATTTTGAGATGCCATGCCGGCGGGGACGATCCGTTACAGGCTCTTCGATGACAGACCAGCCAGCCCGTTTGACAAGCGCGGGCAAGAAGCGGTGCAGGGCGGCAAAATAGGGCATCTCGCGCAAAGCCTCGGCGCGTATGAATTTCCAACCGCAACCGGAATCGGTACACGCATCATTCAGAATGAGACGGCGCATCCCATTGGCGATGCGTGATTGCAGCCATTTAAAACCGCTATCATTGCGCGAGGTTCTGCGCCCATTAATCAGGCCAAGCCGCGTCGGAAGTGCCCCAATATCCGGGCGAATATCAGCGCCTTCACCAAAATAAAGTTGCCATATGCGATGTGTATCGCGCGGATCATTCTGGCCATCCCCATCTAGCAATTGCACCCAATCGCCTTGTACATATTTCAGACCCGTGATGAGGGCAGCCGATTTCCCGGCTCTGCTCAGATGATGACGTACGGTCAGCCGATCCGGCCAGCGCGTTAGCGCGTCAGCCAATTCATCTGCCGTCTTATCGCTTGAGGCATCATTGACCGCGATTATCTCATAGGACAGCCCGTCTAGGGCGGTCTCTACCTCTTCCAGAAGCGGCAAAATATTGCCTGCTTCATTGTAAAACGGGATCAGAACAGAGATATCTATTTTATGTTCAGGCATAGCTTGGACCGTCTTTATATCTTACAAGGGCTTTATATCTTAAAAGGCTTTCATAGCCGTTTCGCAGCAAGGCTTGGCGGTCAAGGAAAAACAAGTTTTGTGGCCCTCATGGCTCTAAAAGTGCGACCATAGTACAGATATAACAAGGAGTGGCCTTAATGGATATATATCAAATTTGGTTTGACCTGAAACCCGACACGAATGAGAATGTTTTTGCGGAAGACCTGAAGGCGTTCCTTAATCGTTTGCAACAGAAAGACCGGATTAAAAGCTGGCGTGTGATGCGCTGCAAGCTGGGTCTGCGCCCGGAAAGCCTGCAGGAATTTCTGGTCTTCATTGAGACCGATAATTTGGCGCAACTGGATGCGGCCTTTAGAAGCGCGGCTAAACGAGAAGGTGAAACAGACACATTACATTATGCCGCCAACCGACAAGTCCAGAATGTAAAATTTGCCCTCTATCGCGACTGGCCAGATGTGTTTTGAGGGCGGGCTCAAGCTGGAATGATCCGGCTCCAGACGATAGATAGATAAGAATGTTTAAAGTTACTGTTATCACGCTTTATCCGGAAGCTTTTCCGGGCCCGCTTGGGGTTTCCATATTGGCGCGGGGCCAAGCCGCCGGGCTGTGGCAGCTAGATATTGTTGATTTGCGTGAATTTGGTCTCGGCAAGCATCATAAGGTGGACGCCCCGCCCGCAGGCGGCGGGCCTGGTCTTGTCTTGCGGGCGGATGTTGTGGCCGCCGCGCTTGACTCGCTGCCAGATGATGGCCGCCGGGTACTTTACCCAAGTCCGCGTGGCAAACCTTTCTGCCAAGCCGATGCCCGCCGATTCGCCAAAGGTGATGGGCTTGTTGTTTTATGTGGGCGCTTTGAAGGCCTTGATGAGCGTGTGATCCAGTCGCGCGGGCTGGAGGAGGTCTCACTTGGCGATTTCGTGCTCGCCGGAGGGGAGGTTGCGGCGCAGGCAATTATTGAGGCGAGCGTCAGATTGCGCCCGGAAGTGGCTGGCAATCAGGCCTCTCTGGAGGAAGAAAGCTTTGAGAACGGACTGTTGGAATATCCGCTCTATACGGCCCCGGCCATCTTTGAAGGCCAGGAGATTCCAGACATTTTACGCTCAGGACATCATCAAAATATCGCCAAATGGCGTCTCAGCCAAAGTAAAGAGTTGACAGAAGCGCGAAGGCCCGATTTATACGCGCTTTACACCTTATCTAAGCCCCATCAAACCTCGGAGATGGATGATGACACTGATTGATCAAATTGAAGCTGAAGAAATTGCTCGCGTAATGGACGGCAAAACCATTCCGGATTTTTCTCCGGGCGATACGGTGGCGGTCAATGTGCGCATCAAAGAAGGCGAGAGAGAGCGTGTGCAGCGCTATGAAGGTGTGTGTATTGCCCGTTCCGGGGGTGGCATCAATGAGAGCTTTACCGTGCGTAAAATCTCATTCGGCGAAGGGGTTGAGCGGGTCTTTCCACTTGTCTCGCCCATGATTGAAAGTATTGAAGTGAAACGCCGTGGCCGTGTGCGCCGCGCCAAGCTTTATTATTTGCGCGATCGCCGCGGTAAATCTGCCCGGATTTCCGAACGTACAGCCGGACGTGGGATCGAGCAAAAAACGGTCACCATTTCCAAAACTGAGCGGACACGGCGTAAAAAGGCTGAAAAGCTGGCTAATCGTGAACTCGCCGCTGCGGAACGTGCTGCAAAGGCGCAAGCCGAGGCTGAAGCCAAAGCTCAGGAGCAAGCTGCGGCCGCTCTGGCCGAGGCCGAAGCCAATAAGAGCGAAGATTAGAGCTTCTATACCCGCTACACCCCAGAACGCTTATCCTTAAAGCGTTAAGGCGACCCCAAAAGAATTGTAATCGGTTTAGCTCGGACACGCTCTAACGCATGGCCAGCATGTCCTGTAATATTTGTGGAACGATTGTCTCCATATCAGAGGCAACAAGTCCCGCACCCAATCGGCGGGCGGCTTCACTGTGAATATAAACGGCTGTACAGGCCGCTTCAAAGACGGGCAGGCCTTGGGCGACCAGCCCTGTGATAAACCCAGACAGAACGTCGCCTGTGCCGCCTTTAGCTAAATTAGGGTCAGGCCTTAAATGGCGAGCCAATTGCCCTGCAGGAGACGCGATCAGCGTTTCAGGCCCTTTCAGGAGAACCACGCCGCCGCAAAGCCGGGCCGCTTTTATAGTTTTTTCGCTTGGCGTGCCCGTCAGATCCGGAAAACTGTTTTGAAATTCACCCGCATGCGGGGTTAATATGGTTTGCGCATCAATCCAGGCCCAATTACCAGCCTCTGGCAGCGCGTCCGCATCTATAATCCGCGGCAGATTTAGCTTATTCTCATAGAGGTTTTGCTTGTGCGCGCGGCTTATACCGCCGCATCCACCCAAAAGCGCTGTCAACCTTCTTGGATGTGGTTGAATGCCTGCTATCCCTATCACCTCATCTGTTCCATTGGGCTGATCAGGCTTATCGTGCTCACGCACAATAATATCTGGCGGAAGAGCGGCGCGATATATATCTGCGCGTTGGGAGGCCAGAACTGTAACAAGGCCCGCGCCAATGCGGTTACAGGCGGTTGCAGCAAGACGTGTCGCGCCTGTCATGTCCGGCGCAGCATAGATCAGGGCATGCCCGCGATCATATTTATGCCCATAAGTATCCGGGCTTGGCAGGTGCAGCTTGGAGGGTATCAGCTCTGTATGCATTATTTATCCTGAATTTCTTTTCTTATGATCGAAAAGGGCTCGCGGGTAAAATGAAAGTCCGGGCCGCTATGTTTTTT
>JARFRJ010000096.1 GCA_029287305.1 Hyphomonas sp.
GATCGCTTTGGCAAAGGCACCATTGCCATCGGCGAGCATGCGGATTTTACCTTCCGCATCTTGGGATTTGGCCCATTCGCCCATGACAAAGACATCATTGACAGAGGTACAGGCAATCTCATCAACGCCTTTGGCTTTCAGGGCATTTTCCGCTTCTCGAAAACTTGGTAAATGCTTGGCCGAACAGGTCGGTGTATAGGCACCGGGCACAGCGAACAGGGCAATCGTCTTGCCTTTAAACACATCTTCTGTGCTGACCGGTGAAGGTCCGTCTTTGGTTGGCTCCATAAAGGTGGCCTCTGGCAGTCTGTCCCCGATTTTAAGGCTCATAAGCTCTCTCCTGATGTGTTGATTTGTTATGCGTGATAATAAGTTTTAAATAAACGAAGCGATAGTGCTTTCAAGAGCGCACATATGAGAAAGGGTATAAAAGAAGGCTTTGAGTACAGTGCCTCTATTGCCCGGAATGGCTCTAAATCCCAGCTCGAATAGTATCGGCCACAGCCTGCGCGCTCGCTGGCAGGCGCTCATAGACCTCATCACGGTCAAGCGTATCGCTGCAGCGTGCGGGCAGTGGAACCTCTGCGCCTGTTACATCGCTCACCGTCTCGGGAAATTTGGCCGCATGCGCGGTAGAAAGAATCACCGTCGCGGGCGCTGATTCCGAGGCGGAAGTGCCCTCCTTGGCTGTGTCGTCTGCCTGCAGATGTTTAGCTGCAAATGTGCCGACCGCTGTATGCGGGCACAGCAAGCGGCCTGTTTCTTTATACACGGCCTCAATTTCAGCCAATGTCTGCGCATTTGTCACTTGGGAGGCGGTAAAGCCGAATTGTTGAAAGGCTGTCAGAGCGGCTTTGGGCAGCTCGGCTTTGCCGGTTTTGGCAAATCTTTCATAGAGGCTGGCGACAGCTGCGCTATCGCGTCCGGTGCCTTCATAAAGCAGGCGTTCAAAATTAGATGGTACGCTGATATCCATGGCCGGGCTAGGCGTTGCAACCGCGCTCTGGCGCTCCATCACACCTATATTCAAGAGGCGCGCCAATGCATCATTTTCATTCACCGCGCAATGAAACTCTGCCCCATGGGGGAGAAGACCAGATTGTTTGGCGACAAATCCGGCAAAGGCATCGCCCATATTTCCGCTTGGGACGACAAAGCGCAACTTGCGTTGAAGCGCGGCCCCGGCCATGGCAAAATAGACAGATTGCGCCACGATGCG
>JARFRJ010000103.1 GCA_029287305.1 Hyphomonas sp.
GCATAAAAAACTACGCCTCTATACCGTCCGAAATTTAAAGCTTGCCCAGTGCAAGACTATGAAACGCGGCCCCGCTGGAAAATTAAACACTTTCAGCTATTAAGCAAAGGTCTCTTATATAGAAAAAGGACCCGTAAAGGCCCAGAGGCCTCAGTGTCACAGGGCTCAATTTACAGGGGATAAAGCCGCTTAATTCAAACTATTGATGTTTCAGTGGAGGGAACAAGGAGCTATCCCTAAAGCGCTTGCTGCGACGTGTATGCAGACGGTTGCGCAAGCCGCGCTATGCCCCAATCAGGCTTGGCGAGCAGCGGAACGACAAGCTTGGGCGACAAGCTTGGCCCATCTCATATCCCGCGCCTTTTAAGGGCGGGATATTGTTCTGGTATTTGGTCTCATCTGATTGGAAAGGGAGAAAACTTCACACCAGCGCGACGCGTCGCGGATATAGGATTTGGGCCATAAGATTTTAGATGAAATAGTTAAAGCCCCCCCTTACATTGTGTGAGGTTTCAGGTTGCTTTATACAAAGACATTATGAGCACCCCCAAAAGGGGTGCTCTGTCTATTTTCGCTTAAAGGCGCGCCTTCTCTAAAGCTTGATAGTTGACCTTTAGAAGCTTTTTGAAATCGTGAAGACCGCGCTGCCATCATTGCCCGGAAGATCGAATGTGTCGATATAGCTCACATCGAAATCAATGCCATAATAGGTGGCCGTCACCCCAACCCCATAATGACCATAATCAAACGCTAAATCATCATCTGAGAAGAACAGATAGCTGACATTGCCATGCAGAGAGAAAGACATCTCCGATTCGCCGACCATGATCGCCTCCCCAAGCGGCACACTGGCGGACAGGTCGGGAATGAAGACATCACCGGTTTCATAATAATATTCCGGCGAATAGGTAAGAGAGACGCCAAGATCGACAATGCCAGCCGTATAGCTCGCCGCGCCGAAAAGCTCGATATAGTTTTGGTCGGGAATGTCTATAGTAATCGGCGGTATTGCAGGACATATCCCCGTGCAGGTCAAATTATACTCCCCCTGCGGCGCTTCTGGGTACATATAATAGATAAAGCCAAAGTCGAGACCCACATCCCCCACGGTGGGGGTGAAGCCAAAATAAAGGTCAACCTCAGCCGAGGTGCCATCCTGAACCGTCTCGCCTGTAAACGGGTTACTTATCGCATCATTAAAATCGACCGAAGAGCCCCAGACACCGACATAGAACATATCGCTCGCCCAATCAAAACCACCTTGTACGGCGACATCGCCAAAGGTCTGGGAGATACCGCGAAAACGGTAATCACTGGTGATCGCAACATTGGCGGAAAATTCTCCATCAAAGAAGCTTGGCTCGGCCTCCTCATGATCATCGGCAAGCGCCGGGGCGGCCAATAAAGTGGACGCGGTCAGAGCCGCAACCCATAATTTACGTGTCATATGTCATCTCCTGTCTTGAGTTTTGAATATATTGCAGCGCAACATGTTCAATTCATGCATGGGCGTTTGCCAAAGCACGAGTGGAGATAAGAAATGCGCTAGATAAAAAGACGGGCTGCCCGTTTTAAGGGCAATTTGCTGCACATATGACTAATTTGAGACGATTTTGAGGTTCTAGCGCGCCGTCAAAGGCGCATAGCCCAAATGCATGCCGGCATCGACAAGCAGGGTCTCGCCGGTAATATGCCGGCTTTCATCGCTAAGGAAGAACAGCGCGCTGGCGGCAATATCATCCGGCCCTGAAGCGGCTTTAAGGGGAACGGAGGCCGCGACCCCGGCTTCCACCTGCGCATAGGTATCCGCGCTCATTTGATCTTTAAACCAGCGCGTGCCGATAAAACCGGGGCAAAGCGCATTCACCCGAATAGCGGGCGCAAGCGCACGGGCAAGGGAAAGCGTCATCGTATTGAGCGCGCCCTTTGTCGCGGCATAGGCCACAGAAGAGCCGATACCCGTCACCCCAGCAATGGAAGAAATATTCAAGACGCTAGCGGCTCGTCCTGTGGCCTCATAGGATTGGCATAGAAGGGGTTTCAAAGCTTGCAGCATCAAAAAAGGTCCGGCGACATTCACCGCATAGACATCCATAAAATCCTGTTTGCTGAGGGCATTCAAATCACTATGATCGCGAGCATGGCGTGTGATCCCGGCATTATTGACCAGAATATCCAAACCGCCCCAGTCTTCTGCCGCCTGAGCGAGTTTTTGCGCGCCGTCTTCGCAAGAGACATCCGCTACAATCAAAGGCGCGGTCACATTTTGGGCTTTACAAGCCGCTTGAGTTTCCTCCGCCTCTGTCACAGACCGTGTGCAATTGATCATTACGTCTGCGCCGCGCTCTGCAAGTTGAAGCGCAATGGCCCGCCCGAGACCTGTCGCTGACCCTGTGACCAGAGCTTTGCGCCCGGCTAAATCCTTTATCTCTCGTGTGATATCTGCACCCTCCCAAGGCGATAAGACCCTATTTTACATAAAGGGCCGCAAGGGGCAAATCGCTTCTCGTCCCCCATATGAAAAATGACCCGCATCGGGAGGGATGCGGGCCATTGGGGGTGTTATATGTTGCGTGTGGCCTGACAGGTAGCGTCTGATGTACAGTCAGTCGCTGGAAATATCAGGCCTAAGTCTCAAGGCGCGGCGCTATATCGGGCCGGAACCTTGAGCCAGAGCCTTGAGAAAGGCGCCTTGAGCCTTAGTTATACTCAACGGCGACGGTGAATGTGCCTGTGTAGCTGCCTGTGGCTTGGTTCGCGGCAACACCGAGGCTTCCACCGACAGTGAAGCTGTCTGCGCCGGCTGTCAGTGTTCCAGAGGCTTTTGAGC
>JARFRJ010000388.1 GCA_029287305.1 Hyphomonas sp.
TGGGCCTTACCCTTGTCTATGACAGTTAATCTCTAAATCAGAATAATAGGAATAAAAAGAGGAGAGGCGGCCATGCACACCGGGTTAAATGAAGAGCAAATCCTGATCCAGGATATGGCGCACCGGTTCGCGCAGGAGAATGTCGCGCCCCATTCGGGCCAGTGGGATTAGGACAAATTATTCCCCATAGAGGTGATCCGGCAATCGGCAGAGATTGGCTTTGGCGGGATATATACCTCAGAGGATGTCGGCGGCGCCGGGCTTGGCCGACTGGACGGTGTGCTGATATTTGAACAGCTTTCCAAAGGCGATGTCTCAACCGCCGCTTTCATCTCTATCCATAATATGGTGACTTGGATTATTGACCAATTTGGCTCTGACCGCGTGCGCAAGGCCTGGGTGCCAAAACTTGCCTCTATGGAGCTGATCGCCTCTTATTGCCTGACAGAGCCGGGGGCAGGCTCGGACGCTGCCTCGCTGACGACAAAGGCTGTGCGCGACGGTGATGATTATGTGCTGACCGGGACAAAGCAATTCATCTCCGGCGCAGGAACCTCCGATCTCTATGTCGTTATGGCCCGCACCTCGGACAATGGCGCACGCGGGGTCTCTACCTTCATTGTTGAAAAGACACGCACCGGGCTCTCTTTCGGCGCGAATGAGCGTAAAATGGGCTGGAATTCCCAGCCCACACGGCAGGTCATCTTTGATGAGGTGCGTATTCCGGTGGCAAACCGTATCGGCGCAGAAGGCGAAGGCTTTCGCTTTGCTATGGCAGGGCTCGATGGTGGACGGCTGAATATCGCGGCCTGTTCGCTTGGCGGGGCCCAGTTCGCGCTGGACACCGCGCTTGCCTATGCCAAAGAGCGCAAACAGTTTGGCAAGGCAATCGCCGACTTTCAGGCGACGCAATTCAAGCTTGCCGATATGGAAACCGAGCTGCAGGCGGCCCGTCTCATGCTCTATGAAGCGGCCCGGCGGCTTGATGTCAAAGCACCGGATGCGACGCGCTGGTGCGCCATGGCCAAACGCTATGTCACCGATACTGGTTTCAATATCGCCAATCAGGCGCTGCAAATCCATGGTGGCTATGGCTATTTGAAGGAATATCGTATGGAGCAATCCGTGCGCGATTTACGCGTCCACCAAATCCTCGAAGGGACAAATGAGGTGATGCGCGTCATCATCTCCCGCGATATGCTGCGGGGATAAGGTAAGGCTCGGCTAGAGCGTGCCCGAGCTAAAGCCCCGGTGTGCCGCACTCTTCTGGGTGGGCTTGCAGATAGGCCGCTTTGAACTCGGTTGAAGTTTGCGCCTTTCCATCTGGAGACCAGCCGGGCGGGGCCAAGAGGCGCAGCGGCCAACGCCAAAGGCGCCAACTGTCTGAGGCCAGGGTTCGGATGAGGTCAACATAACCATGGGTGGCCACCCAGAACGGATTATAGCTTTTAAGCGGGGTGACGAGGCCATAATCGGGCCTGTCACGATCAAGCTCCGGCACGAATGTGCCAAACAGGCGATCCCAGACGATCAAAATGCCGGCATAATTGGCATCCAGATAGCGCGCATTGCGGCCATGATGGACGCGGTGATGGGAGGGTGTATTAAAGATCGCCTCAACCCAGCGCGGGCATTTATCAATCGCTTCGGTATGTATCCAGAACTGATAAACAAGGTTCAGCCCGCCGACAAAGGCGACCATGGCCGGGTGAAAGCCAAGCCACATTTGCGGTGCACCGATAATCACAAGGCCCGTGATCGGCCCGGTCCAAGGCTGGCGCAGGGCCGTGGTGAGATTATAATATTCTGAGGAATGATGGACGATATGATTGGCCCAGAACCAGCTGACCCGATGCATCGCCCTGTGTTTCCAGTAATAGAGGAAATCATTCAGGATGAGAAGGCCGATAAAACTCCACGCTGTGAAGGCAATATCCTGTATCCGATAGCTGTAAACCCAATAGGCGATGCCCGCCGCGACAAAGCCAAAAAGAAGGCCAGAAACTGCGCTGCCAAGCCCCATCGCCATGCTCGTCAGAGCGTCCTTGGTGTCATAGGTTCCACGCATTTTCCGATGGCGTATGCGCCACCATTCATAGGTGACAGACAGAAGAAAATAGGGGATCGCGACCAATGTTGGATCAGGTAAAGTCTGCATGGAGAATATCTTTAATAAATCAATACGGGTCTGCAAGCCTTTGTTTTATGCATGACCCAAAAGCGTTAAAAAACACTCTGAGGAGACATTGTACAGCATAAATACGGATCAAACCCTTCATAAAAGACTGGATTTTCCCCCTTGCCTCTTTATGCTTAAATAAATTTACCAAAATACATTGTCTTATCATTCTGAAAACGGCAAAAGCATGTATGAAGAGGGTGTATCAAGCTAAACCTATAAAACTTGATAAAATATAAGGGGTCGTCAATGCGTTACGCATTTGTGCTGTTTATCATTCTATATGCGCTTTGGTATGGCCTGTCGGGTTATAATAAACCGCTTCTTCTCGGGCTTGGCTTGATCTCAACTATATTGGCATGCGTCTTGGCTTGGCGGTTTCGCCTGTTTGACCGGGAAGGTGTTCCGTATTTAACGATCCCGCGGCTTTTGCTCTATCTGCCCTGGCTGTTTAGAGAAATTGTCACCTCCAATATTCGGGTCATTCGCGCCTGTTTGCGGGTTGATCTTGATATCGACCCTGTGCTTGTAAAGGTCAAAACCTCTTGCCAAAGTGACTTGTCCAAAACGCTGTTTGCCAATTCCATCACCCTGACGCCCGGCACAGTCACGATTGATGTGGATAGGGATGAGCTCCTTGTCCATGCTCTCTATGCCTCGGTAGCGAAGCCTGAAGATTTCATCGAAATGGATCGACGCTGTAAACGCGCGATTGATGGTTAGGAGACCCCTCTTATGATGATTGCTGTTGCGGTAATCGCGCTTGTTATGGCGTTGATCCTGATGCTGATCCGTGTCCTGCTCGGACCGAGCCTGTATGACCGAGTTCTGGCAGTTAATTCCTTTGGGCAGAAGACCGTATTGCTCTTGGGCTTGCTCGGCTTTTTCATGGGGCGACCGGATTTTCTGGACCTGGCCATCCTTTATGCGCTGATCAATTTTGTCGCCACCATCGCCATATTGAAATTTGTCCGCTATCGCTCATTTCAGGTAACCTTAGTAAAACGACCCGCACCGGAAAAGGAGGTCTAGATGTCTTTCTTCAGTGAAATCGGCGCGTTATATGGCCAATATGCCCCCCTTTTGGGCGGGGCTTTATGTGTTTTTGGCGCGGTTCTGACCCTTTTTGGCGCAATCGGCGTTCTGCGCTTTCCTGATTTTTACACCCGTTTACATGCCGCCAGTGTCACCGATACGGGCGCTGTTCTGGCCCTGATTACCGGCATGTGTTTGATGAGCCCCAGCGGACTTGTGACATATAAGCTGATCATTATTCTGATTTTCCTATTTTTAACCTCACCGACCGCGTCGCATGCTGTGGCCAATGCCGCATTGAAAGCTGGCCTAACGCCCATCTTGTCAAAGCCAGATGACAAAGCGCAGACGGCTGAGACAGACCAAGACACAGCAAAAGAGGTGACCTCATGAATATGATGACCGGGACAGCGCTGCTTGATGTTGCGATATTGATCATGCTGTTCATTCTTGCGCTTGGCATTATTCGTATGCGTAGCCTGTTTGCCATCGTCATGATGTCCGGGGCCTATTCCCTTTTATCAGCGGCCTGGTTTGTTGTCTTAGATGCGGTCGATGTGGCCTTTACAGAGGCGGCGGTGGGCGCGGGCGTCTCGACCGTCTTGATGCTGGGCGCGATGCTCTTGACCTCGCGGCGCGCAAAGCCGACCAAAAAATGGCTAAGCCTTGCACCGCTCGCCATCTGCCTGATCACAGGCAGCGTTCTGATTTATGCCACGATTGATCTGCCCCCCTTTGGGGATGCTTTATCACCGGCCAATGCCTATGTCGGGGCAGAGTATCTGGCTTCTGTCAAAGGCGATATCGACGTCCCGAATGTCGTGACCGCGGTTTTGGCCAGTTATCGTGGATTTGATACGCTCGGTGAGGTGGTTGTGGTGTTCACCGCCTGTATGGCTGTGGTCTTGCTTTTGGGCTTTGGTGAGCGCTCCTTGTCAGCCTCGAAGAGAACCCCGGATGGAGGGAAAGATTGATATGACTGACCATCACGTCATTTTACGCGTCATTTCGAAAATGCTGATCCCTGTGATTGTTCTTTATGGGTTTTATGTCCACTTTCATGGCGATTACAGCCCGGGCGGTGGCTTCCAAGCGGGGGTAATCCTGTCGGTCTCCATCATTCTCTATGCGCTTGTGTTTGGCATTGCCGACACGCTGAACAGAGTTCCAGCCATTTTCTCCCGGTCCATCGCCTCTTTGGGGGTGCTGATTTATGCTGGTGTCGGGGTCTGGTCGATGATCAATGGCGGCGATTATCTAGATTATGATTATCTGGTCGATGAACCGCCAGGCGGGCATTGGGGACAGCATTTAGGAATTATCCTGATTGAGGTGGGGGTTCTGTTTGCTGTGGCCGGCTCAATGGTCTCAATCTTTTATGCTTTTGCTGGCCGGGTGGCCGAAATTCGCGACGAGGATTGGTAGGGACATGCTGCAATTTATTCTCGAGCGGGCCAATTATTGGGCCATTATTGCCCTGATGATGGTGGGCCTTTATATCACTTTTCAATCTGCGAATATGATCAAACGTCTGGTTGGATTATCGATCTTTCAGACCTCTGTTTTCTTCTTTTACATTACGCTCGGCAAAGTGGCTGTCTCTTATACACATCTGACGCTGCCGACGATCCAACTCTAGTGTTGATCTAGGTGGGGGCCGGGGCAGTGTTACTGGGGGGGGGGGGGGGGGGGGGGGGGGGGGGGGGGGGGGGGGGGGGGGGGGGGGGGG
>JARFRJ010000202.1 GCA_029287305.1 Hyphomonas sp.
CCTATTTTGTCTTATAATGGCTTTATGTGTCTGATATGATTAGCGCAACGGCAGCGCCATGGAAAACCAGCGTCTGCTCTTTTTGAAAACGCTTTAATCTGACTTGAAGCGTTGAACCCTAGAGGCCATGTGTTAGAGCAAGCCAGAACAAACCGACACTTTTCCAAACAGAGGCGCGCAAATGTATATTCAAACTGAAGCGACACCCAATCCAGACACAATGAAATTCCTGCCCGGTCAAGCTGTTACCGGGGACCGGGAACCGGTTGAACTGACCCAGACAGAGGCGGCCATTATCAGCCCTTTGGCAGAGGCCCTATTTGAGGTTGAGGGCGTCACTGGTGTCTTTCTAGGAAGGGATTTTGTCTCCGTCACCAAATCACCTGAAAAAGATTGGAAATATGTGCGCCCGGTTCTTCTGGCCGCAATCATGGATCATTACATGGCCGGCTTGCCGGTTTTGCAAAGCGGGGCAGCTATAGGCGCAGGATCAATCTCGGCTCAGGATGAGACAGAATATGACGGGGAAATACTAGAAATTGTTAATGAGATCAAAGAGTTGATTGAAACACGTGTGCGCCCGGCTGTCGCTCAAGATGGCGGCGATATTCTTTTTCACCGATTTGAAGCGAGCACGGGCATTGTCCATTTATCGCTGCGCGGGGCCTGCGCGGGGTGCCCCTCCTCGACCTATACTTTGAAACAGGGCATAGAAAATATGCTGCGGGCTTATGTGCCCGAAGTGACGGCGGTCGAAGCTGCCCTATAATAGGGTTTGACAGATAAAGGAAATATAATGCCAGACCCAATAAATGATGAAGCTCTCAACACGCTGTTTCGCCGTGGCCGATCCTATAATGGCTGGAAGGATCAGGATATCCCTGAAATTATGATCCATGCCATATACGATTTAACCCGTTGCGGCCCGACCAGTGCGAATGCCTCCCCGGCCCGCTTTATTTTCCTGCGCAAGGACAGTGATGGCCGCAAACGCCTCATCCCTCATTTGGATAAGACAAATGTGGAAAAAACCCTGACCGCACCGTGGACGGTGATATTTGCCCATGATTTAGACTTTCATGAAAAAATGCCGGAACTTTTCCCGCATAATCCGAAAGCCAAGAATTGGTTTTCAGACCCCGACAGCCGGGCTGTAAACGCTTTTCGCAATGGCACATTACAAAGCGCCTATTTCCTGATGGCGGCGCGCGGGCTTGGCCTAGATTGTGGGCCCCTTTCCGGCTTTAAGAATGCCGGGGTCGATAAGGAATTTATGACAGGGGAACGCGCCCATTGGCGCTCCAACTGGATTTGCAATTTAGGGTATGGCGATAAAAGCAGCCTGTTTGAGCGCTTGCCGCGTCTTGATTTTGAGGCGGCCTGCACAATCTTATAAGGCCTTAAAGAGCAGGTGGGCAATTGATTTTAGCGATGAATACAGCCGAGGCCGCCTGTGATATTGCCCTGATAGAGGCAGGCGCGGTCCTGTTTCAGGAGGTCACGCCAATGCAGCGCGGTCTTGAAGCCTATTTGCCCGTCAAAGTGACCGAGGTTCTGGCCGCTCATCATATCGGCCTTAAGGATTTGTCGCGTCTGGCCGTCATAACCGGGCCGGGCAGTTTTACCGGTATTCGTATCGGGCTTGGCTTTGCGCGCGGGCTTGCCGTCATTCTGAAAATACCGGTTATCGGCCTGACAAGTCTGGAAGCCGGGCTGCATCCGGATCGTCGAGAGCCTGTAATGCTTGCCTTACCTGCCAAAAAAAGACCGCCGGAGCTTAGTTTCTGGACACAAAGCCTCGTCCAAGGCTTTGGCACAGGTCCCGTTTTGGAAGAGGAGGAAAGCGCTTTACAAGACCGCGCCTTTGAAATTGCTACACCGAATGCAGCTTGGGCGGGCCTGAAGGCTCTATCAGCCCTGCCCGATGCGCATAAAGCCAGCCCGGTCTATGCGCGCACGCCGGATGCCAAGCCTGTCAGCTCCAAGCCTGTCACGTCCAGCGCAAGGCCCGCGTGAATGCGTTTTTGCACCCTACGACCAGAGGATGCAACGGATATGCGCGCAATACACAAGGCCAGTTTTACCCGCCCTTGGAGCCTTGAGGTTTTCCAAGCAGAGCTTGCAAAACCCACCCATTCCGGTTTTGCCTTAAAGATAGAGCCTGTGCAGGCCCCAGAGCATAAGCTGATCGCCTTTATCCTCTTTCAGCTCATTGGCGAGGAGGGTGAAATTCTCACCCTTGCGACGCGGCCAGATCAGCAAAGGAAGGGTTATGGGCGCACCTTACTGGCGCAAAGCCTTGCCGCTTTGCAGAAGGCACATGTTAGCCGCGTGCATTTGGAAGTGGCCAGCTCTAATCTGGCCGCCCGAAACTTATACGAAAACTGTGGCTTCCTCAAAACCGGAACGCGCAAGGGATATTACCCTCTTGGGGATGGACAAAAAGATGATGCGATCCTGATGACTAAAGCGCTTGGAGGCAAGGCAGATGGTATTTCCCTGCTCACCAGCGGAAGCTAGAGCGTATCCAGACCCCATCGGCGATATATTTTTTACCCCTGAAAGGACCCCTCATAAGTTTGATTCATGCTTGTATTTAATGTCTATTAGCCTTACAGCTAAAATTCCTGGAGGAGAGGTGGCCGAGTGGCTGAAGGCGCGCCCCTGCTAAGGGTGTATGGGGGCAACTCCATCGAGGGTTCGAATCCCTTCCTCTCCGCCATTAACGCCCAAACGAACTTTCATATACCTCGGATAGCACATCAAAGCTTATGGGTGGGCGCGCACGCGCCTAAGCCTGTTTCAATATCGCCATGATTTGGCTGTCAGTATATCTGCTTCTTCTCAGAGTAAAATCCCCTGCACAAAACCTATAGAAAACTCTACTTATGACCCCTGCTAAAATACGGGGGCATTACCCGTGTATTGGGAGCAGGTCAGTTTATTCTACCTGAACTGACATTGCATTCATAACTATATTGAGGCTAGGTAAGGAGTATAAATAATTTTTCATATTAGCGACTTTTAAGGAATGGCAATGTCTATTTGGCAAAATTGGTTTAGTATCGTGGGAATTATAATTTTTTTATATGTTGCAAGGCCTCATTTACATCGTTTTTTGCGTAGCGCTTTTTATGGTACGGCGCATTTTCTTAGCAAAATGTCAAAATGGTTATCGGAAAATGGCACCTATCAGTACAAACAATTATGTGAAACGCTCAAAGCACACAAAGCCTTAGAGTACGAAAAAAAATTAGAAAACCATAAAACTAATATAAAAACGCGTATTCAAACGTATGACGTTAAAGTTAATAATCTCACAAATCAACTTGCAAATTCATGTAAAGTTATTGACGAACATACCAAAGGCTTAGGAAATATTAACCTATCAGAAACCGCAATGAATACCATAGAAAGTGGCTTGAGTGACACATCTCTAGAGGACCCGCATAAAAGCAAGAGAGCCGCGGACCTTGCGAAGAATCTAAAGCGCGCGATTGCGCACGAAACACAAAAAATACGACCCTTAATGATTTCTATAGAAGCTGAGTTAACACCTGTCGATCATAGGCTCTCTAAGCTCTCCGAGAATACTCATGAGGTCAGCCGATTAGCGATATAGGATTATGATGACATGGATAAGTTCACTAGAACCGTAAAATCTGTGGAGCGCACTAGGGTAGC
>JARFRJ010000240.1 GCA_029287305.1 Hyphomonas sp.
CAAAGCACAGATAAATTTAGCCGCGCGGTTGCCAGAGCCTTCAGCCTCCAGAGCGATGCGTACACGCTCCATAGCAAGGGTGAAATCCCGCTCCGGTCCAGCCCAAAGCGCAGCATGAATCCCAGGGGCACCGGATAATGCCTCAACGGCCATGCCCGAATCATCTGCCAGGGCCAGAAGCCCGGTCGCCTTTGAAGACGCCCTAGCCTTTAAAAGCGCGTTGCCGATAAAGGTCTCCTCGGTTTCATCCGGCACGTCGAGGCCAAGCGCCAGAGCCGAGGTGACCTCAAAACCGAAAGGCTCCATAAGCGCTTTTAACTCGGTTACTTTGCCTGGATTATGGGTCGCCGCAATCATGCGGCACGGCGTAATTTTCTGGGTCATCTCGTGTTTCGCCCTCATAAGTTAACGCACTGCCTTGCCATAAATATAACAATTATGTAATTATCGTTTGTCGGAAAGGATAAGTTTTTGCTATACCCTAGCTGACTTAGCATAGAGTGGAATATGGACGAGCTCAAACAGGAAAAAAACAGAATTGCGGCGATGATGGGGATTTTCGTGGAAATCCTCCTATGGGGCGCGGTGACGTTTAGCGTGTTTGTCCTAGTTCTGTTTACACTTGGTCTGGTTGCCAGCCTGAATGGCGGCGCGATTGAAATTCCGCTCGGCAATGCGATTGCCGGGGGATTGCGACCGGAACTGTTCGCGGCGGCTCTGGCCTCCTTATCCGTAGTTATGCCTTGTATAATCTATATTTGTGTGCATTTGCGCCGTATCTTGGGCACTTTGGCCGATGGTGACCCCTTTGTGCCTGAAAATGGGCCGCGCTTGCTGAAAATTGCCTGTGCGATTGTGCTTATGGAGGTGGCCCGTTACGGCGTTATCCTGCTGCTGCTGCTGATGGTGAATTTTGATGATATAATGCAGGAGCCGCAATTTTCCATTAGCCTAGCGGCCTGGGTCGCCGCTGCAGCTTTATTTATTTTCTCTCAAGTTTTCCGTGAAGGAAGCCGCTTGCGGGAAGAAGAAAAAATGACGGTTTAGGAGCAGGTCTTGGGTATACGTGTCAAACTGGACAAGGTTCTATTGGACCGCCGCGTCTCGCTCACGGATCTGTCTAAACGTGTCGGGGTGACCCTCGCCAATCTGTCTATTCTGAAAACCGGCAAAGCCAAAGCCATCCGCTTTACCACGCTGGAAGCCCTTTGCCGTGAACTGGACTGTCAGCCGGGCGATATTTTGTCATATGAATATGAAGACGAACAGGGCGCGCACAAAATCAATCTTGATAAACCGGCTTGATTGTCTTCAAAAAAAGACCTGTTCGGAGTGAGTATGAGCGACCCCGCCCCTTTGCAGCCATTTCATTTAGCGATTGCCGTCGATGATCTAGACGCGGCGGAGCGTTTTTACAGCACCCTTCTCGGCTGCGATAAAGGCCGCCAATCCCCTGAATGGATTGATTTTAATTTCTATGGTCATCAATTAGTTACGCATTTATCGGAAAGCATGGCCCCCTCAGCGGCCACCAATGAGGTGGATGGCAAAGCCATCCCTGTCAATCATTTCGGCCTAATCCTGTCGCCGGATCAATGGCGGGCGCTATTGGGAAAACTTACAGACGCTGGTCAAGCCTTCCTGGTGGAGGCGACTATTCGCTTTGCAGGCCAGCCCGGCGAGCAGGGCACCTTCTTCATTAAAGACCCGGCAGGGAATGCGCTGGAGTTCAAATATTTTGAAGATATAGACGCCCTGTTCCGGACATAAAGGGGGCACGCCAAGCGCATCCAGACCGGATAGAGCGCTAGCCCCGCTGGTTAAACGGCCTATTTTAGCTCGGGCACGCTCTAGCTCTTATATATCTTGCAGACTATGGCTTGGAGGATTTGAAACGCGGATCGAGAAATTTGATCGACACTTTGACATTTATCAAAAATGTGCCATGTTGCAGCGCAATATAAATTGGGGGTTCTATGTTATACAGTCTTGTGGAATTTAACCGAGCCGCTATCTATCCTTTGCGCCTTATGGCCAAAACGTCATCCCAAATTCTGCAA
>JARFRJ010000311.1 GCA_029287305.1 Hyphomonas sp.
GTGTGTAGACATCAAATGGCGTTTGAACATCCACACCTGAACCAATGAAGTTTTCAACACTTTTATAGAAAAAGCCCCCAGAAACCGGTGTATTTTCACCATAATACCAGTCAGCCGATAAATCAAAATTATCTGAAACGAAAGGAAGTAAATTGGTATTCCCATTTTGTCCGTCGCCGCCATCAACCCGGAAAAGTTGAGTAACAGACAATCCGCCTGCGATATCAGCATAGTTAGGTCGCGTTAAAGAACGACTATAAGATGCCCGCAGAACAATTTCATCGGTTGGCTCAAAACGCACATCTACATTTGGAAGCCAGTATTCATAAGCGCCTCCAAATTCTTCAATAATTGTATTATTTTCATTGTCCAAACCAATAAGAGATAACTCATTGGCTGCTACCCATTTCGTACCTGTCGGAAAGGTCACTTGAGACGGAGATATCACATCTGTTTTATCATAACGTAGCCCCGCATTGATTGTTACAGGCATGGTAGAAATCTGGAACTCTGAATTAAACTGAACATAAGCGGCCCAACTTTCTTCTTCAATGTTGCGATCAATCAAGAACTCATCTGATCGACAAATACCATCTCCGCCACACACACTGTCAAAATCAGGAGTATCCAGAACCGCAATATATTTATCAAAATCAATGGCAAAGAAATCCTGCTGGGTAATATCAGAGCCGTCAAACTGATCGAAATTTTCAGCAATATTTAGACGTGTAAAGATATCATCAGGCAGATCTTCAGCCGTTCTGTCAGGTATCCCTGTCCATGTATCATTTTGAACATTTGCAAAAGCAGAGCGTACAGTATTTTTCGTAAACGCCGCACCAAAATCAACACTTTTCACGATTTGTGTATCAAAATCATAACTGCCATCAAGCATAAGTTGATCAATTTCAGTTTTGATAAAACTGTTTCCAAATACATTCCCCGTGGCGATCATGCGCGATGGATCAATATCATTAAGTCCCCCCTGAAAACCAAGGCTTAAAGCTGGCAATTCTGTTGTAAAATCAAGTCCTTGACTTCTCAACTGCAAGTCTGCCGTACTGATAACAGAGGTTGTTCCATATGGGCTATCCTCGCCATTTTCAGCGCTTGAAGTGTGCGCATCAAAAACAAAGTTTAGCCGATCTGTAGCCTGCCACTCCAAATTCAACCCAATAGAGTGATTAACTGCTTTGGTCGCAAATTTTGCTGCTCCCATGGACAGATCAGATCCCCCATCGCCAAAATTCTCATTATAGAAGAGTATGTCTGCAATCGGCCCATCTCCCCAGGCACTTGTCACATCCCCATGATTAAACCAGACAGAAAGATCTGACCGACGCGTTGCCACTTTATTTTGAGAATAGAAGTAATCCAGTGTCGCGGTGAACGTGTCGATAGGTTGATATTGCAGCGCGACCTGGCCATTGATCCGTTCGCGTGAAATATTCGTCAGAGAGTAATTGCCATTTTGCGGCACAGAATAGACATCATCTGGCCCTGGTCTGTTGGTCACACGCCCGCTATCTTCACCCGGCAATGTACCCCAATTGGCCTCAGACCCTAAATAAGCGCCGCGCCAACCGCTTGTCGTGCCAAATTGCGCATAACCGGATTCCCGATCTTGATAACTGCCAACCAGCGCAATCCCAATTGTATCATCCGCAAATGTATTGGAATAAATACCTGAAATTTCCGGGGTTAAACTCTTATCGTCAAGTGAGGTGACAGAATTATCCAGAACCCCTTTAGCACCAACCGAATAGCGTAGGCCTGGCGCATCCAAAGGACGTGCTGTGCGCAAATTCAATGTCGAGCCAATGCCCCCTGTCGGTAAATCCGCCCGTCCGGTTTTATAAACCTCAATCTGCGCAATACCTTCAGAGGCGAGATTACCAAAATCAAAACTCCGCGAAGCAGGTGCACCAGCCTCCAAAAAGGCGGTTGGCATTTGACGGCCATTGACCAATACAAGGTTATAGTCCGGACCAAACCCACGTACAGTAACCCGGCTACCCTCACCATTTTGGCGATCAATCGACACACCTGTAATCCGTTGCAAGGATTCAGCCAGATTGGTATCGGGAAATTTGCCCATATCTTCAGCCGTTATTGCATCCAACACGCCTTGGGCGTTGCGCTTCAGATCAGCCGATTCTTGCAAGCTTTTCCGAATACCTTGGACAACGATCACATCCTGACGAAGCTCATCCTCGTCAGCGCCCGTGACTGTCTCTTGCGCAAAGGCTGGCCCTGCCAGAGCCAAGGCAGAAACCCCGCCCAGCATTAGAGCGCCCAAGCGACTTCTTTTTCCTGTTGGTATTAAATTCATATTTTCCTCCCATGAATTTTATAAATACTTTGAAAACTAAAAATTATCTGGCCTGGACCTCCCAGGGACCCTGGGGCTCTCCTTGCCAGTTTTGATCCGTCAGACAAGGCAGACCAGTTTGCCAATCCTGTCTGCATTGCTCCACACGCACCCAATCGACGCGCAGTTCAGCCGGGAATGAGGCTGGATCAAAGCCCTTCCCGTTTGATTTTTCCGCTAGATTTCCGCCTACCGCTAGGTTCAGCATCATATAAAAAGGCTGATCAAAAGGCGCGTAGGGGTTTTCCGCCTTATCCGCAGAGGCGGTGAACCAGTCCTTGCTTTCAATACGCATGTACACCTTACCATCTACGAGCCATTGGATCACACCCTCGGCCCATTCAACGGCATAGACCCGCCATTCCTCTGAAGGGCCGGGCAGGCGACCCCCTTCTGCTTTTAGGAAGAGATAGGTATTTTGAGGAATTTCATTGCCAAAATGCAACGCACCGGAGGTATGCCGCTCTATGCCGCCAGGGCAGTCCTCACAAGGCGTATTGAGATTAACCGCCTCCATAATATCGATCTCGCCTGAAAGTGGCCAGCCGCCATAAGTGTCCGTTTCGGGCATCATCCAGAAAGCCGGCCATGTGCCTTGCCCCTCTGGAAGCTTCATGCGCGCTGAAAAACGGCCATATTTATAGGCGGCAAGTCCTTTTGTACGCACTTTACCAGATGTGTAGGCTTGCCACTTTTTCCCGCCTGGCGCGCCCTTCATATCTTCTGGGTAGAGCGGACCAGTATAGCGCCCCTTTTTGGCGATCAAGCGCAGAAGGCCATCCTCAATCTGAATGTTTTCAGGCCGATCTGTGTAGCATTGGCGCTCATTATTGCCACCGCCCCAGCAAGACACTTCCGGGCGCCATTTGGTCCGATCAAGGCCCTCGCCGTCAAAATTATCTTCCCAAACTAGGTGCCAAATTTTATCAGACTTTTGTTCTGGAGAATTTTTTTGTGCAGACGGATCAGCCTCTGCCTGAGACATTTCTTCGGCAGAATCATTATTACTAGCTTCCATTATAGCCGAAGTTTGACCAGACGCATCCTCGTCAGACCGATCCTCACCAGATGCCTCAGACAAGCCTTGCGCGCAGGCGTTCCCAGCCATGAGCATGGCAATAATCAGATATACTGTGGGCAATTTCCCAAACAGCGCCAAGCGACCTTATCCTCCCGGTCATAATGCGCATCTGTCTTTTATCCGCAGATGTCGCGATTTATATATTAAATTTCATCAACTTATTGCCCCTAAAGGGCCTCGCGATCAGGGTCAAGAGAGAATTTTAGGCGACCGCATAATTTCAATACACAGAGACCAAAAGGTCACACTCCAAAATATAAAACGCATTTCTCATACAATATTCACGACACATCGCGGGTATGTACTTCGCCAGCCCTCAAAATACATAGGACAGGGTCAGGCGCGCATTAAAAGGGGCGGCAGGGGAGATATTATTATCATTATGCGCGGCGGGGAAAAACTCTGCATCCAGCAGATTTTCAATATTAAGCTGCAGGCCAATATCCTCTGTCAGATTATAATAGAGCGCCGCATCCATACGGGTATAATCCGGCAAGCTTACCGCATTGCTGAGAGACGCAAATTGCTCGGACTGATAGGTCAACCCTAGGCCAAAGCCCCATTTGGAATTTAAATCATAGCGGCTCCAGAGTGCCACCATATGCTCTGGCACTTGTGAGAGCACGCGATTATCCACACCTGCATCCACCACACGTCCACGCTCTTTGGCGTCAAGATAACTATAGCTGGCATTGAAAGACCAATCGGGCTGTATTCTACCCAAGATTTGCGCTTCAAAGCCCTGCGTCCGGCTGCCAATTATGAGGAGATTTTCCGGATTAGCCGGATCGATAACGGTTCCGCCCGCCACATCCAATTGAAACAGGGACGCGGTAAAAGCCAATTGCGGGCTGATATCCCATTTTGCGCCGACCTCATAATTATCATAGACAAGCGGATCAAGCGTAGAACTGGACGGGGTCAGCACCAGAAATTGATCCCCCGAACGCGGCAGGAAGGATTTCGCCCAACTGGCATAAAAAGAGATATGTTCAAGCGGCTTGTAAATAAGCCCTAGACGCGGGGATATCTCCTCATCGACGCGCTCTAGCGTCAAAGCCTGACCGCCATTCGAGGCCAGAATGCTTGCATCCGCATTCTCAACGCTAAAATCAAACCGGTCAAAGCGAACCCCGGCAATGAGTTTCAGCGTATCGGTCAGATCAATCTGATCCTGGGCATAAAAGGACAGAAATTTAACATCCGAAGCGCGCGTGCGCGTGAATTCCGGAAACCCGACCTCTGGCACGATGACAGGATCGCTAAAGGCAAATTCAATCTGATCATCTTCAGACGCTTTAAAAAAGGCGTCCTTTCGCGTATTTTGTGTGCTTTGATTGCCATATTCAAAACCGAACAGAAGCGTATGTTCGGCAAAGCCTGTGGTGAAATCAGCCACAAGATTACTCTGCACAATAAAATTTTGTCGCCCTGTCTCATCTCGATAGCCATCAAGCTTGAGCGTATTCGCACCAAGATCAATGCCGACCGGATAGATGTTCTGATAGAGTTTGTCATAGTCTGCATATTGCAGGATTGTATTAAAGCTGATCTGGTCTGAAACTTGGTGGTCCAGACGTGCCCGCGCAATATGCGCCTGCAAACTGGTTCTATTCAGCTCTGATGATCCAAAGAAGGTCTCATCAAACCCCTTCAGAGGCGCACCATTTACCGACGGGATACCGCGATCGACAATGCGGTCATCATCCACATATTCATAGGACAGAACAAGATGTGTGTCCGGACTGATCTGGACTTTCGCTTTCGGATTGATCGCAAACCGGTCGCCCTCAAAGACATCGCGGTGATTATCCAAACGCTCATAATAGGCATTCAGACGCATCGCAAATTCATCACTCACCGCGCGATTATCATCAAGCATGACTGCGCCAGAACCAAATGTGTTCATCCCCACCTCCAGCCCGGTAAAATTATCCTTCAAGACCGGTTTTTTACTCACGCGATTGACAATACCGCCGCCGCCACCGCGGCCAAATATCAGCGCATTGGCACCGCGTAATATTTCAACCTGCTCCAAATTATAAAGCGGACGAAAATACTGCACATCATCGCGCAGACCATCGAGGAAGAAATCTGCCGTCGTATTCTGACCGCGTATGGTAATCTGGTCACGATGCCCCTCGCCCTGCCCGATCGAGAGGCCGGGGGTGAAGCGGGTAATATCCTCAATACTTCGAAAGGCTTGGCTCGTGATCTGCTCGCCGGTAATGATCGACAGGCTTTGGGGCACATCAACGAGCGGGGTCAGCGTTTTCGTTCCAGAAAATTTCTCATTGGCAAGCGCGCGGCCCGTGACAATAATCGGATCCTGAATTTGGGCGGCCTCGCCCTCACCTGTGAAAGTGCTCTCTTCATATTGATTTTGGGGCATTTGCGCATGGGCGATAAGGCCGAGTGGACCGCCAAGTATAAATACAGGCATCAGGCATGTGAAAAAGCGGGGAAACATAAAAAAGCCTTTATTGAGAATAAGTCTCAGTATCTACAGCCGTGAGATAATGAAAGTCAATTGCAATTATGTGTCCTCTCTCTTTTTTCTTAAATTTTTATTATGCAGGCCGTAAAAGCGAATTTATGTCATCTGGACTTATACTTATCCGAACGGCGCGCCGCATGACCATTAGAAGCAGCGCGACAACGACAAGCCTGTCGTTACGCTGGTCGTCGCGCTGCTCGCGCTGCGCGTCGCGCTGCTCGTCGCGCTGCGCGCAAAACACACAATAAGAATGACTTAAAGCCCCAAGGCAGTTCCAGAAGACTCATAAACACTTTAAGCGCTGGAGTAATTACGACACATTAGAGATAATAGCGCCCGCAATCAGCAGAGGATAAGCCAGACTATTGGATAAAAGACTTGTCCCATTGGTAATAAAAATGAGCAAATAATCACTTATCATTGTGAGCGTATCGGTAAAAAAGTCACCCATGGTCTAAAGGCATTCCGGCCCATCATTTGAGATATATTCAAAC
>JARFRJ010000365.1 GCA_029287305.1 Hyphomonas sp.
GCTATTGTCAGCGCAAGGGAGGAAATCAGAAGAGCGGTTTTTGATCGTGAAGTCATGATACAGGGTCCTATTATGGTTGGGCTAGGGTGGGTTGGAGAAAGCGCCAGCAAGGCCGGGACATCTATGATCCGTTGGGCAATCTATATCGCTATAGGGCAGACAACCAAGATAGGGATCATGTATGATCAGGCATCGCTGCGGACGAAGCTGGTCAGATATATTGTCAGGGGGAACCCGCACAAAAGGCCAGACCCGTCCACGCCACGCATTGCCATGAGGGTGATGGCGCGTGACGGCACGCGGGCCTCTAAATTGTCAGACGGATTTTGAGTTCAACAAGTGTGGGGGAAGGCGGATGAAGCCATCGGAACCTCTCCCACATATGCAGACCTATAAGCGGCCGTGCAAATCGTGTCATAGATAATATCTGTGCTGAAAAATCTCTGTCAGCCGGTAATGGCACACTGGCGGGCACAATTATATCATTTGTCCCGACAAGCATGTTCACATCCATGCAATGGGAACAGTCCCCGCTATGATCATGATCGCCGCCCTGTGGCGAACCCTCATGACCTGTCAGATCGGGCATAATACCGGATCCAGGTAGAGAAGAATGCGCCATGCCAAAACTGGCATCGCCCTCATGCTGCATCTGATGGGTGTTATGAGGGGGCGCTGCTGCCCTTGCATTCGCGCAGATACAGAAAGCCTGCACAGTGCCAAAGAGTATGGCAAGGGCGGATAATATGACTGGCCTGACACTTTGCAGACACATAGCTTGCTCTGATCCCTTTTCTATACCTGAAAATAGACCCCAGACGGATGCCTGTCAATTTAACAATTTTTTGAAATCAACCCTCCGGTCTGTTGAAACCCTTTATAGGCTCGAGCGCTGTGAAGCGACGTGACTACGCTTGCGCGGACCTATTCTGTGAACGGAATTAGTGTTCTAAAAAGCAAAATAAGGTTAGCTCGGACACGCTTTAGACCTGTCTCAAACCTTGATTTGCCTGTATTCGCCGGGAGTTAGGCCCTCTAAACTATACGGGCCAATAGAATAGCGAATAAGGCGCAAGGTCGGGTGACCGATGGCGGCGGTCATGCGGCGCACCTGCCGGTTTCGGCCTTCACGGAGCGTGAGTTCAAGCCAGGCGTCCTTGAAGGCTTTGCGCACGCGCACCCGCGGATCGCGCGGCCAGAGGCTTTCGGGTGCGTCGATCCGGCGGACCCTGGCGGGGCGGGTGACACCGTCTTTCAGGGTCACGCCCTTGCGCAACGCGTCCAGGGCCGCATCGTCAGGCTCCCGCTCCACCAGTACCAGGTAGGTCTTGTCCATCTTGTGCTTCGGATCGGCAATGCGTGCCTGCAGGCGACCGTCATCCGTCAGCACCACGAGGCCTTCACTGTCCCGGTCCAGACGGCCCGCCGGGTATACACC
>JARFRJ010000375.1 GCA_029287305.1 Hyphomonas sp.
GCCCCTGGGGATGAACCTTATGCCGATGCGGCGGCCTGGCTTGCCGAAGCAGATGCTTTTTATGAGGCCTCTATAGACCCGGAGGGGGTCGAGATTGCGATTCCAATTATATGGGGCATTGATGCGGTTCATGGTCATGCCAATCTGACCGGCGCAACAGTTTTCCCTCATAATATCGGATTGGGTGCCGCGCGTGACCCTGATTTGATCGAAGAGATTATGAAAGTAACTGCGGCTGAGCTGATCCTGTCCGGCCATGACTGGACATTTGCACCAACCTTGGCTGTGCCCCGCGATGATCGCTGGGGGCGCAGTTATGAGGGGTTTTCAGAGGATCCGGCTTTGGTGGCCTCCTATGCCGATCGCATTGTCTATGGTCTGCAAGGTCGGCCCGGCACATCCAGTTTTTTTGGTGATAAACGCGTAATTTCCTCAGCAAAGCATTTTGTCGGCGATGGTGGCACGACACGTGGTATTGATCAGGGGGATACGCAGATTACAGAACGTGAAATGCTCAATATTCATGCGGCCGGATATATGCCCGCTATAGAAGCGGGCGTACAAACCATTATGGCCAGCTTTAACAGTTGGAACGGGGTCAAAATGCATGGCTCTGAATATATGCTCACCGATGTTCTTAAGACGCGCATGGGCTTTCAGGGCTTTGTGATTGGCGACTGGAATGGTCATGGCCAAATTCCAGGGTGTACAAATACCGATTGTCCGCGCTCTTTCATTGCAGGCGTTGATATGTATATGGCGCCTGATAGCTGGAAAGGGATTTATGAAACCACACTTGCCGCCGTGCAGTCTGGAGAAATATCTATGGAACGTCTGGATGATGCCGTGCGGCGAATATTACGCGTAAAGGTTCAAGCGGGTCTGTTTGAAAAATCCAAACCTAGCGAACGCATAGGCGCAAATCAAATTGATTTACTGGGATCAGAGGCGCATCGAAATATTGCGCGCCGCGCCGTGCAACAATCTATGGTACTGTTGAAAAATAAGGATAGTCTCTTGCCGTTGAGCGCTGATATGACAGTACTGGTGATTGGCGATGGCGCAGACAGTATTTCCAAACAGGCAGGCGGTTGGACATTGTCCTGGCAGGGCGGTGGTTACGCCAATAGTGATTTTCCGCATGCCGATTCCATTCTTGACGGTATACGTGCTGTACTTGGGGCCGGGGG
>JARFRJ010000405.1 GCA_029287305.1 Hyphomonas sp.
GCCTCAGCCTGTTCATACTCTGCGACGGCTTTTTCATAGGCGTTTTGCGCACTGCCCAGTTGCAGGGCGGCCAATCCGAGGGCCAAAGCGGCGGGCAAGAATAAAAGCCAGGCCAATGCAGGCGAGCGGCCAGCATCATTCAAACGCCGACACATTGATATAAAAGCAAATATTTCGACAGCGACCACAAAGAGAATAGCGCCTGCAAGACCCGCCACACGGGTTTGTCCGGCAAGGCCTAAAAGCCCGAAATAGGCCAGAAAACGCGGAACGAGCAAGATAAGCCAGACGCGCGTGAAGTGCAATTTAGGGGATCGGCCAAAAGGGTTCGCAAAGCTTGTGAACCAGTTCATCGGCTCAACGCTCTCAACACCTTCTTTTAACCGCGGGCGAGGGTCATTTTCATCATCGCCCCGATTTTGGGCGTCATAAGATATATTGGCTGTCTGTGTCATTTATCCCTCTTGAGTATTGAAATTGCTGACCCCACAAGCTCATTTAGCGATGCCTTATTGACCTGTTGGGGGTCCATATTGATTGGGCCCTGGATGCGAGGAAAGCCGTGCAGCCAGAAAACCAAGGGCAAAATTGGCAATAATAGTGGCCCCAAACTGGTTCAGAGCATAATCCGAATTTATTCTTTCCATCATCACTTGTGCAGCTTCTAGGTCACCAGCTTCACTATACTCCATATATTGGGAAAGCGCATCCATGAATCCCGGGCTTATCAGGATTATAACCATAAGGATGACGATATAGCCGATCATAAAAAGTAAAAACATCCAGGAGGATTTTCCCGCATCATGCAGGCGTTTCCCAAAGACGCAGTAATAGGGATAAATAATAAAAAAACTTATGAAGGAGAGTAACAAGGCGATAAAAACAGGCCCATAAAGGGTCAAGACACCGGAAACAATTTGAAAGCCGATCAGGATAATAATCCCACGCCAGAAATCTTTCGGTCCGATCCGGCCTTTTGGACTAAATAATATATAGATCAAATTCATGACGAATACTCTGCCTCCTGAAAACTTATATTCAGATTATGCGTAATTTTGGTG
>JARFRJ010000422.1 GCA_029287305.1 Hyphomonas sp.
TGGATATAAAGATTAATCGCGTAATGCGCGAGCGAACCAGTCCACGACGAGCCTTGAGATTTTTGGTGTAATCAAGCTCAGCTTGCTTTTGACGCGCGTCTGCCATGCCCTTGCTTTCAGGCTCGCCTGACCCCGCACCCGTGTCGAACAATCCTGTGTAGCGTCCGGCCAAGTGCTTAAGTTTTTGCCAAAACATCACGAAAGACGCACGAAGCTTTGCCCCATTCACCTTTAAACCGCGATGACTGGCCACTGTCCACACCGTAAGATGACCCCTCGCCTTTTCCAGAAAGATCTGGGCGCGGGTTTTAAAGCTTTGCCAGTAAGAGTTAGAGATCGCTCGCCACTCTCATGGAAATAATCTGGTCCGGCTCTCTAACCGGCTCACCCCGTTTGAGCTGATCAATCGCCTCCATGCCTTTCGTCACCTGACCCCAAACCGTATATTGACGATCAAGAAAACTGGCGGGCTCAAAACAGATAAAGAATTGTGAATTTGCTGAATTTGGGGCCTGCGTTCTGGCCATTGAGCATGTGCCACGCTGATGCGGCTCAGAGCTAAATTCCTGATTCAGATCCGGCTTATCCGATCCGCCCATGCCGGTGCCCTGCGGACATCCGCATTGGGCCATAAAGCCGTCAATCACACGATGAAAAACGATACCATCATAGAATTTTTCGCGCGCCAATTCCTTGATACGAGCGACATGATTGGGGGCAAGGTCCGGTCTCAGCTCAATCTCAGCCCTGCCTTTACTTGTTTCCAGGATGAGTGTGTTTTCAGGGTCAGACATGAAGCGCCTTTCTATAGTGGTTATCGCCATTAATGTGTAAAGGTGAACGTTTAGTGTGTGATAATTGAAAAATCAAACCTATTCCATGTTTGCAAGCTAATTGGGCCCTGTCTTTTCAATTTTATGGCCTTCTCAATTTCCTTGAGGGCCAGACAAAAAATCGTTCCCATACTGTCACACATATCTTCTTAACAGACATTTCATCTGAATTGGTTTGACGCTTTTACGTGTCGAAGGCTAAAATATAATAGGAAACAAGGGGTCCCCAATGAAAACACGCGCAGCTGTGGCCTTTGAAGCCAAAAAACCTCTGGAAATTGTAGAGCTTGATCTGGAGGGGCCCAAAACCGGTGAAGTTCTGGTCGAGATTATGGCGACGGGCATTTGCCATACAGACGCCTATACGCTGGACGGGTATGATTCTGAAGGCCTGTTTCCCAGCATACTTGGCCATGAAGGCGCAGGCATTATTCGGGAGATTGGCCCGGGCGTGACCAGTGTTCAACCGGGTGACCATGTCATTCCCCTCTACACACCGGAATGCCGCCAATGCAAAAGCTGCCTGTCTGGCAAAACCAATTTATGCACCGCGATCCGGGCCACACAAGGCAAGGGTGTTATGCCGGATGGCACCTCTCGCTTTTCCTATAAGGGCGAGACGATTTATCATTATATGGGGTGCTCGACCTTCGCCAATTTTACCGTCTTACCGGAGATTGCCGTCGCCAAAATACGTACCGATGCCCCCTTCGATAAAGCCTGCTATATCGGCTGCGGCGTTACAACAGGTGTTGGCGCGGTGACCAATACGGCGAAAGTTCAGGTCGGGGATAATGTGGTCATATTTGGGCTCGGCGGAATTGGGCTGAATGTCATACAGGGCGCAAAAATGGTTGGCGCAGACAAGATTATCGGCGTCGATATCAATCCGGACAAGGAAGCCTGGGGACGCAAATTCGGAATGACCCATTTTGTCAACCCAAACGAGGTGACAGGCTCACTGGTTGAGCATCTGGTTTTCCTAACAGATGGCGGAGCCGATTACAGCTTTGACTGCACGGGCAATACTGATGTCATGCGCGACGCTCTGGAATGTTGTCATCGCGGCTGGGGGGAGAGTATTATTATCGGGGTTGCTGAGGCGGGTAAGGAAATTACAACACGGCCCTTTCAACTGGTCACAGGGCGCATATGGAAAGGCACCGCTTTTGGCGGCGCAAAAGGGCGCACAGATGTGCCGAAAATTGTCGACTGGTATATGAATAAGAAAATTCAGATTGATCCTATGATCACGCACACTCTGGCGCTGGAAGATATCAACACGGCTTTCGATTTGATGCATTCCGGGGCAAGCATTCGCTCAGTTGTGGTGTTTTGA
>JARFRJ010000077.1 GCA_029287305.1 Hyphomonas sp.
GCGAACTTCGCCGCCGCGCGGGCGAGCGCTTCATAGGTGACGCGCTCATCTTCATAGATCAGAAATTCCCGGTCACCAAAGGACATGCGGCCCAATAGGAAAAGTTCCCGTAAGCTCGGCGGAGCTTCCGCATAGGTTTGATAGGTTTGGCCATCAATCTCGACCTCTTTCAGGGCTAGGGGCGAACCAGGCATGCTGAGCAATGTATTGGCTTTCTCAATCGACATTGCGGGCCAGTTTTCGGGTAAGTGCTCACTCATAAATTTTCCTCACGACAAATATTTTTTTAAACTCTACAAACCATGCGGAGCGAAGGAGGGAAAGGCCTAATCGCGGTAATTTTCGTTAGACAGGTTGAATTTTCTGTGGACGCTTATATTTGCCCGGTCGAGTGCAGCAAAAAATCATCCGGCTTGCCTTGGCCGAGCGCCTCTATTGCCAGAGCCGCAATATGGCGCGCTGTCAGACCTGCTTCCTCATACATGGCCGTAGGACTGCCTTGATCTTGGAATACATCCGGCAGCGTCAGTGTGCGGATTTTCAGCCCCCTATCCAGAGCGCCGCAGCTTGCAAGATGATGCAGGACGAAACCGCCAAAGCCCCCTATCGCGCCTTCCTCGATTGTGATCATCACTTCATGCTCGCGGGCGAGACGTTCTGTGAGGTCTGTGTCGAGAGGTTTGGCAAAGCGCGCATCGGCGACGGTCACTGAAAAGCCTTGCGCGGTCAGCATGTCGGCGGCTTTCAACGCTTCAGCCAGACGCGTGCCATAGGACAACAGAGCGATATGAGTGCCTTCACGCAGGATCCGCCCTTTGCCAATCGGCAAGGCGATGCCTTTTTCCGGCAGGTCGACGCCGACGCCTTCGCCGCGTGGATAGCGAAAGGCTGAAGGCCGGTCGTCAATCTCAACGGCTGTGCGGACCATATGAACCAGTTCAGCCTCATCGGCGGCGGCCATACAGATCATGCCCGGCAGAGCGCCCATATAGCCAATATCAAAACTGCCCGCATGGGTTGGCCCGTCAGCACCGACCAATCCGGCCCGGTCAATCGCAAAGCGCACGGGCAGGCGCTGAATAGCCACATCATGGACAAGCTGATCATAGCCGCGTTGCAGGAAGGTGGAATAAAGGGCGCAAAACGGTTTCATGCCCTCACAGGCAAGCCCGGCGGCAAAAGTCACCGCATGTTGCTCTGCAATACCGACATCAAAGCTACGCTCTGGAAAAGCCTCCGCAAACAGATTAACTCCCGTGCCGGATGGCATAGCCGCGGTAATGGCACAGATGCGGTCATCCAGCTCGGCTTCCTTGACAAGGCTTTGGCCAAAGACATTTTGATAGGCGGGTGCATTCGGTTTAGGTTTGTTTTGCTGGCCTGTAACGACATCAAATTTGGCCACGCCATGATACTTGTCCGTTGCGATCTCCGCCGGGGCATAGCCTTTGCCCTTTTGTGTCACGACATGTAAAAGGATCGGCCCGTTTTGCATGGCGCGGCAATTTTCCAGAACAGGCAGCAGGATTTTCAGATCATGGCCATCAATGGGGCCAACATAATAAAACCCAAGCTCCTCAAACAATGTACCGCCCATGGCAAAGCCGCGTAAATATTCCTCCGCTTTTCGGGCTGGTATCTTCAAGCCGATGGGCTCTATCATTTTTTTCGCAAAGCGGCGAAAACTGCGATAGGATCGCCCTGAGACCAGTTTTGACAGATGATGGCTCATCGCTCCGACAGGCGGGGCGATGGACATATCATTATCATTCAGGATGACGATCAGGCGCGTTCCATCTGAGCCGGCATTATTCATCGCTTCATAGGCCATGCCCGCCGACATCGAGCCATCACCGATGACACAGATCACATGATTGTCCTGCTTTTTCAGATCGCGCGCCTTGGCAAATCCCAGCCCTGCAGAAATAGAGGTTGCAGCATGGGCAGCCCCAAAAGGATCATAGAGACTTTCAGCGCGTTTGGTAAAGCCGGACAATCCGCCGCCTTGGCGCAATGTCCCGATCTGATCGCGTCGCCCAGTCAGGATTTTATGAGGATAGCATTGATGCCCGACATCGAAGATAAGCTTATCATCGGGTGTATCAAAGACAGCATGCAGCGCGACGGTTAATTCGACCACGCCAAGCGCTGAGCCCAGATGTCCACCGGTGCGCGAGACGGTTTCAATGACGCAATCGCGAACATCATCGCAGATATCCTGCAAAGCCTTGCCGGTTAACCCTTTCAGGTCTTCAGGATAGGTAATCTTATCCAAATGCGGCGTCGGTTTGGGCATGCATTACTCTTTCTATTACAAATATGGATGATTATGAGTGTGACGTGAATATGGCTTTTTTAGGACTGTTACTGTCGTCTTAATGTCGCCGCGCCAAAATATAATCAACCGATTTGGACAGTATCTTGGCACGATCTTGGAAAATGGCCAGATGCTGTTGCGCTTGAGCGGCGAGAAGACGCACGCGCTGACGTGCCCCGTCTATGCCCAAAAGCGTCACAAAATTGGCCTTGCCTGCTTTTTCATCCTTACCTGTCGCTTTACCCACTTCATCAGCCTCGCCTGTCGCATCCAGCAAATCATCTGTGATCTGATAGGCAAGGCCCAGATCATTAGCGAAACCGGCCAGCGCTTGGTGTTCTTGGTCTGACGCCCCGCCAATAATGGCCCCCATATCAAGCGCGCAGGAAATCAAGGCCCCGGTTTTCAGCCGGTGCATGCGTGTGATCGTGTTTAAATCCCGCACATGTTCCGCGCCGAGCATGTCGATCATCTGGCCACCAATCATGCCTTTAGCGCCTGAAGCTTCCGCGATACGGTCAATCAGTTTCAGGCGGATATAGGCATCCTGATGGGTTTTCTTGTCGGCCAGAATACTGAAACTCAGTGTCATCAAAGCGTCCCCGGCCAGCACAGCGGTCGCTTCATTAAAGGCTTTGTGTACAGTCGGTTGGCCGCGGCGAAAATCATCATTATCCATACATGGCAAATCATCATGGATCAGGGAATAGGTATGGACGCATTCCAGAGCAGAGGCAGCGCGCAAAAGAGGGGTTTCATCGGCCTGAAACAAGCGCCCAGCCTCAAGCACGAAAAAGGGCCGCATACGTTTGCCATTGGCTAAAGCGGCATGGCGCATGGCGCGCATCAAACCAGCTTCAGGTCCATTGGCAGGCGGAATAAGATGATCTAGGGCGACCGTCAGCTTATCGGCAATTTCAACCAAACGCGTGTTAATATCACCATCGCTATAGTTTGCTTCATCCATCTAGGGCTCAAAACTTGCAGCTTCATGGCCAAACTCACCCGTACTGGTCTGGACGATTTGCTCAACTTTCAGCTCTGCGGCTTTAAGCCGGGCCTCGCAATGCTGTTTGAGGGCAGCCCCGCGTTCATACATGGCAATGGAGGCTTCCAGCGCGACATCCCCGCGTTCTAGCATTTCGACGATTTTCTCCAATTCCGCGAGCGCGCTTTCAAAACTCATCGCTTTGATGCTGTCCAGGTCTGGCTCGGCCATATGCGTTCTCCTTTAGCTCCTCCAGACTTAAACAACCTGCGCCTTACGTGCAATGCCTAAGTCTCTTTAGCCTGAGATGTCTTCATAATATCGCCAGGCCCAATATTTGTCCCCGCCATCATGGGTGCAGCGCCACCCCCCTTTGATCAGCTCCTTGCGGATCATACGGTTAAACCAGCCATGCGCGGCGAGGAAGACTTTCCCCTCCTGCGCCGCGTCATTCAGGATTGTGGCCGCTTGCCGGGCTCTTTGGCGGGCTTGCGGCGCGCTTTCCTCTTCATAGGCATTACCCATGAGCCAGCTTATACGGGATATTACATTCCAATTCTTGGGCATGACTTTAAGCCAGCTTAATTGCGGCGGCGGTAAAGGCGCTTCATTAAAGACTGTGAGCGCTTCTGCGGTCGCCTCTGGCAGAGTAAGTTTGAAGGTTTCCTGAGCCCGTCGCCGGGTCGAGGTAAAATAGCGATCTGCATCCATAACGAGATCTTTTAACGCTTGCGGCGCGATCTGCCCCTCTTGTAATCCGCCAGCTTCATAGGCGGCCCACCAAGCTTGATAGGCCTGCCAATCAAGACGCGGGCCAAGCGTGCGATCCAGAGCTGGGCGACCATGTCTGGCAATAATAATTGGGCCTTTGGCCGCAGGCATGGCATATTTTACGTCTTCAAGCATGTCTTCCCCATATAGGGCAGGCTGCGTGAGTTGACAAAGTCCAGGTCACAAGCCGCGCCAAACCCGCTTGGGGGGGCAATCATATTCCTGACCCTGCGAACACCGCTTTGTTGTCCATGCCACAGTTACCCCTTTTCCAATCAAATGATCAAAGGGGACAAAGCCCACAGAGGCACGCTCCAGCGACACGCGCGGCGTACATCCACTTGCAGAGATCACCCCTTGCTCAGGCTCGCAATGGCCTGACAGATCACGGGCATCGGTTGAATTGTCTCGATTATCGCCCATAAAGAAATAATGCCCCTCCGGGACGACAAAAACAGGTGTTGAATCCGCATAGCTGTTTTGACGCCACTGATGTACCAGAATTGTTTTATCGTCGAGACGCTCTGTGAATTCCCTGGCTGTGATGGGTCGATTTTGACCATTTGGTACATAACGCACTTGGCGTATATACTCGGTTGGAACCGGTTCGCCATTGATATAGAGCCGCTCGGCCCGCATTTGCACCCTGTCACCCGGTAAACCAATCAGGCGTTTGATCATGACGCGACCAAAATGCGGATGCATAAATACGGCGACATCCCCTCTTTCCGGTTTGCTTGCAAAGAGACGTCCCTCACCCAAGGGTAATATTCGACCGAGCCCCCATGGCACAGAATAGCGTGAATACCCATAAGCAAATTTGCTCACCAGGACCCGGTCGCCAACTTGCAAATTCGGGACCATGCTTTCTGAGGGAATGACCCTTTGCTCAAAAGCGAGCATGGAAAAGACAAATAAGGCCGGGATGAAAATGATCAGCAGCCGGTACCATTCCAGCGCCTCTTTCTTGATGAGGGCGACCCATCCTGTCTCTTTATGCACAGAAGGGTCGGCCTTCTGTGAAGGCGGGGGTGTGGCTTTTGGATCGCTCATATGATTTAACGGCCTTATGTGAGGGGCTGAATAGCGAATGTGTTAATAACCGAGCTGGTCTGCCAAGTCATTCATTGGACAAGTTCCGAGGGCTCTTTTTAGGGATATGTGGCACATCTGTCACGCCAGAAACTTCAGCATGGACATATATTCTATAGGCGCTTGGCGTGATCCGCCTTCTTCCCCTTGTTTAGGGCGTATCCAAGCTAAAGCAATGAATACCAGTCTACGCCCTGTTCATCGCATTGACGGATGACCTCGCCGCGATGTCTCAGGCAGTTTAAATGCGCCAATCCTTCCCCCGTCGCCAGCCCCATAAGGCCGGGACCTATTTTACGGCCAAATATCGCTGGAAAAATATCGATCACGCGTCTGGGCGCTTCGCCGAGGCGACGTTTCAGACGGATCAGCGCTTTTTCATGGCCATTGATCAAGGCTTGCAAGCGATGATGTGCGCCTGTGAATGGCTCATTATGGGCGGGCAGGACCAGTACATCTTCCGGCACGGATGCTTTCAAATGTGCACAGCTTGTAAGCCAGTCCGATAGCGGGTCCGCTTCCGGCTCGGTCGGATGTACAGATACATTGGACGAGATGCGCGGCAGGAGTTGATCGCCGGAAATTAGTAGATTCCAGCTCGGACAATAAAGGCAGGCATGTTCGGGCGAATGACCGCGGCCAATAATGACCTGCCAATCCTGTCCAGCCATCTGAAAATGATCTCCGTCTGACAATCTATAAAATTGATCCGGCATTTGACTGACGCCCAGACCAAACCGGCCAAATCGCGTCTTATAGGTCTCCAGCGCCGCATCGTCCCAGCCTGCCCGCGTATAAAAATCGATCGCGGCTTGCGGCGCTTCGCGGCCTGTATCAGCGCATAACATGCGGCAGGTGATATATTCCAGACGTGATATCCAAAGCTCAGCCCCGGTCTTGCGGTGCAACCATCCGGCATTGCCGATATGATCTGGATGCATATGGGTGACCAGTATGCGCCGGACAGGCTTGCCGTCCAATTGGGTCTCCAGAAGATGGCGCCAAGCCTGTTGTGTTTCTGATGTCTGCAAGCCGGTATCAATAATCGTCCAAGCATCGCCTTCATCGACCAGCCAGAGATTTATCCATTCCAGATCAAAGGGAAGGGGCATGCGCAACCAGTAAAGGTGCGCGCGGATCTGAATTAAATCACCGGTTTGCGGTGTCTGTGTCCCAAAGGGATAGACCAAACGCGGCGAGGCTTTCGTCTTTGTTTCCAAACCATCCATGGGCCAGCTATGGCATGACTGGCATGTCCTGACAAATCCGATCCTTATTTAGAGCGTGTCCGAGCCAAAATGGGCCGTTTTCGCAGCGCGGCGGGTCACAGCGTGGCTTGCGCAAGGAGCGCGTTCTTTTCCGCCTCTGTTGCGTCGCAAGCTCGCGCCAGCGGACGCTTGCGCAAAAAAAAAGCCTTCCCCTTATGGTGCCTGCCGCGCTGCGTGAACAGCTCCTAGCAGAGACAAAAAATTACAGCGCTCAACGGGTTCATTTTAACTCGGACACGCTCTAATCACCTGCGACAAAAATATCTATCTCTGCCTCTGGACAAACTCGGAAAAGAGATTATTTATCAATAAATATAAAAGTATGAACAATTTGTTTTTTGTTCAATATCAACTAAATGCATGTTTATGCCTTTAAAGGAGACCTCTGAATTTTGAATAATTATATATTATACAATGTATTATTGCTTCAATTCCTTTAAAGGCCAATATTTGAACCGATTTTCCCTTCTTCCTCCCAGCAACATAAAGGATAAACCCATGATAAAACTTGCACTTACCGGCACAGCGTCTCTTCTTTTTGCCCTCGCCGC
>JARFRJ010000093.1 GCA_029287305.1 Hyphomonas sp.
AATCGCGCTTCAAAAGGTAATGCACAGTTTCAGAGATAGCCAAACCCGGCGTGTCGGGAAGCGCACCCGCCTCTGCCTTCTCATCTGGAGGAGGTATCTGCAAGCCTGCATGCGCACTGGCAGACTTAAAAGTCCAGAAAATAAGCGCAAATATCAGGAAGAAGAAGACACTGGAAAAAACAAGATAGCGCCCGGTTTCAAATATTATATCCGCCATGCCGGACATATTTTTACCCTTCCTGTTGCCTAAAATTTGGCTGATGCTTGAAATTTGGCACACTCTTACTCAAGGCTTCAATACGTTTCAGGCTTTCCCGGCAAGGGTAGCCGGTGAGGTATTCAGGCGCCCAATGGCGCTGAAAGGCCAGCAAAACCGCCGCCAATTCCTTATCATAGACCCCACCATCTGCCAAAGCATAGCCGATTGTGCGCAGCCTAGATTTCAAAGGCCTGATCATAGAATGCGATTGACCTATAGACAAAGCGTCATCTGGCAGCTCTGCTGCTTCGTTTTCTGAGACAAGCGCCGCGCTTTCATCTGGCCAGAGGCCAATACCGGCCTTGGCCAGTTGAGCCCAGGGGAAATGCTCGCCCGGGTCTTCCTTACGGGCCGGGGCCATATCTGAATGGCCAATAATGCGGGAGGCGGCAATGCTGTGACGGGTTAAAATACTTTGGCAGAGCGCTATGACAGCCTTAATCTGAAGGTCTGGATAAGGCGGTAACTCACCCGTCTCCAGAGGAAAATTATGCCCACCATTGATAATCTCTATACCGATAGAACAAGTATTTAGGTCGCTGTCACCTTGCCAAGAGCCAAGGCCCGCATGCCAAGCGCGATGCCTTTCATCGACCAATTGCGTTATCTCACCGGTTTCCCAAATCATATAATGGGCGGAAACTTTAGCCCCCGGATCACACAGTCGATCAAGTGCAGCCTGCCCGCTTTCCATTCCTGTATAATGTAAAATGATCGTATCTATGGCGCGATTGCGCGCATTATAATTCGGACTCGATATAAAATCCGGTGTCATGATGGCCCACTTCCCAGCTTTTTGCCCAAAGCGGCTTCAGGCAGTTTTTTATTACTCCGCAGGGCGATGACAAACACCCCGCCAAGAGCGATCGTTCCGCCAAGTAATAATTGCCACGTTAAAGGCTCCCCCAGCAAGAGAATACTTAAAATAACTCCCCATAAAGGCGTCATCAGGGTCAATGGCGACAGCAGGGATATCTCATATTTCTTAATCAGGAAATAAAATCCGCCATGGCCAAATATGGACACACCGATCACAGCAAAACCAGTAGCAATCATCACCCCTAAACCGCCCTCCAAATAGGCTTGAACGGGCTCTGTCTCGAACACGAAAGACAAGATAAATAAGGGCGCAAATGAAAATAGGCCGATCCAGGCTTGTAATTGAAGGGCTGTAATCGGGGCCATATGTTTCATTAAGATACCCCCAATGGATCCGATGAAGGCCGCGCATATAATATAGAATAGGCCGATTGAGACAGAAAAATTGCTCGGATCAATCATGATCACAATCACACCTGCAAAAGCCATAGAGATACCAAGCGCACGGCGCCAACCGACGATTTCTTTTAGGAAGACCATGCTCATTAAGGTTGAAAATGGCACACTCAACTGACCGACCACAGAGGCGGCAGAGGCCTCTGCATTGGCAAGCCCCAGAAACAGTAAGGCAAAATGCCCTGACCCCATAAAAAACGAGATCAGAAACAATATCCCCAATCCTTTCGGCACAGGTCTGAGAAAAGGAATAAGAAGAAGCGCCAGCCCCAAAAAGCGAATAGCGGCAAAAAATAGCGGTGGGACGGCCATATCAAACACGACCCAGCGCGTCACCACAAGGTTCAGGCCCCAGACAAAACAGATCGCCAGAAGCAGGAGGAAGTCGCGTATATGCATAGTCCCTCTCGCTGCCTCTGGAATGAGAGAGGCTTTAAGCCTTGGCTTTATTCAACCGTCCAGCCACGCCCTGTTTTACTCGCTTCCAGAACGACACTGTCTTTTGACCTGTCTTCTGACCCCGCATGCGCCTTACGCGCCCGTTTTGATTTAGGGGTCAACCGGAACAGAACAATGGCAGATGCAATCAAAACACCAATCATCGCCGCTGCAATCGCCAATATGCCCGCAGCCAGAACGGCCAGCGCGCCCAGCACGAGTTTCACACACCAGCGCAAGACCCCTTGCAGGCCATTGATCAGGCCTAAGCCATAATTGGGAGATGAATTGAGCCCATTTGTCATAATCAGATATTCCTTATACCCTTTATTTGGGGATTTTTTAGACAAAGATCAATCGGCTTTAGCCAGTAAACCGCGCTCAACGCGTATTTTTGCATAGGCGGATGTAATCGCCGCAGCCCTGTCATGGACAAATGTCTGAAATTCAGGCGGCGCGCCCTGGCTCAGCATTTGATCTGGATGATTATGGATCATCAAAGTGCGATAGGCTTTGCGGATATCCTCAAAGGCGGCAGTATGCACGACGCCGAGAATTGTATACGGGTCCTCCTGATCGGCCCCTAAATGCGCAGCCTTAATACGCCTGAAATCCGCTTCACCGAAGCCAAAAGCCTCCGACACATTTTCCAAATAGGTCAATTCCTCTGGCGTGATGACACCGTCTGCCCCGGCGATATAAAACAGGCCGTCCAGAACGCTTTCCAAAAGACAGGGACGGTTTTCATATTTGCGAGCGATCCTGGGGGCATAGGATTGATAGCCGCGCGCGGTTTGCTGCGCCTGGTG
>JARFRJ010000162.1 GCA_029287305.1 Hyphomonas sp.
AGATTAAGAACTGCGTCAGGCAGTGCAGCAGGCTAGTAGACCGCCCCGCGAAGTCAAACCACTTTCCAAAGCCATGCAGCTGCGATTAGGCGACGTCTCGGCGATACGCGCTGCAGAAGCACACGATATTCGTCAGGAACAAGGCATGGGAGACGCCGCCACAGCATATCTGAAAGCGGCAATTACCCTGTCATCCAGAGCGGCGCGGGAAGAGATTGCCGCGCGCCCGATTATATCCTCTTGGTCAGCACTGATTACCTATGTGCAGATGAGTTTGCGTCATGAGCCGCGCGAACAGTTTCGGGTTCTGTTTCTGGATCGGAAAAATCAACTGATCAAGGATGAAATTCTAACCCGTGGAACGGTTGATCATGCGCCCGTCTATCCACGCGAAATCGCACGCCGGGCATTGGAACTCTCAGCCTCCTCGCTAATTTTAGTACATAATCACCCTTCCGGCGATCCAACCCCGTCCCGGGCTGATATTGATATCACGCGCGAATTGATGGATGCGCTTATGAGCTTTGATATCACCATTCATGATCATTTGATTGTCGGTATGGAGGGCGTGACCAGTTTCAAGACAGCTGGCCTGATTTAACAAAAAGCGGGCATATCGCTATAAGGTCAGGTGAGAGACGGATATGCCTTGATCAGAAAGCAAAAAGCACGACATAGGAGCTATGACAGAGATATATCATAATCGCGTTCTGGAATTGGCGGCGCATATTCCGGCGCTGGCACCTATTGAAAACCCTGACGGAACTTGCCAAAAAGTTTCACGCATTTGTGGCTCCACGGTGCGCGTCGATGTGCGCTTGAATGCCGGCGGAACTCATATTGACGCGATCACTGTCGATCCCAAGGCATGCGCTCTCGGTCAGGCCTCCACGGCAATTCTGGCAGAAAATGCTGTCGGGGCGAGCGTGGCAGAGGTCTACTCGGCCCGTGATGGATTAAAGGCCATGCTGAAAGAGAATGCCATGCCCCCATCGGGACGGTTTTGGGAATTGCGTCATTTGGCCGGGGTCGCTGACTATCCACCGCGCCATTCGTCAACCCTATTGGCCTTCGAGGCCGCTATCGGGGCGATTGAGGCGGCACTGGCAGCGCGGCGGGACGGGCAAATAGAGCCCGTATCATCAGAGCCGCATATATTGCCGGAATGATTATTTCTACGCCAAATCGGGCGAGCGGCCCTTTTGTATGTGTGCGAAAATAATAGGCAAATCCGGCGGCTTTGTGGCGCTCTACAAACAGCGCAGACACTTTGGAGGTTGACCCATAATGTAGAGCAACCGCTTTAGGTTGATAGATCACAGACCCGCCTGCATCCAGAGCCCGTTTACACAAATCAATGTCTTCAACATGTAGAAAATAGCGTTC
>JARFRJ010000181.1 GCA_029287305.1 Hyphomonas sp.
TTGGCTCTGAGTTGTGATTAATAGACCGCACATAATGTTTTTCAGGGTAATATGAAGGTTATCGCACGACATTACTAAAATCCGTTTAATCATTTTTAGAAGTAAAGTTTTTAAGGGTTTTATATATATCAGTGCTTAAATCGCGTCGATTTATTAGTTGTTCTTTTGCCATTTATTTTATGGCGCTGGTTAGATTAATTTTATCCGTATCGCCGCAAAGAGTTCCTGAAAAAGCATTGCTGCTAGTTACTTGTATCAGTTCATCCCAAAAGTATGAGATTTTATCTGCTTGTTTCTTTCTTTTATAAGCATCGGACTTGATAAACTCTACCCAATCACCTTCAGGAATCATAATGCCATTATATTCTTGGTTTCGGGGTAATATGTAATGGCGTTGCTCAGCTTCGTCGAAATTCAGATAATATTGCGCCAATAAATCTTCTTCTGCGCAATAGGCAAGGCAATCTGTCTTGTTGATGATCTCTTCTTTTGCCACAAAGTAAGCTAGCAAATCCGAGATTGTATCAAGTTCGGAAAAGACTATTTCTAGGTTTTTAGTATCGAAAACATGAATAATTTCTTCATTGTTCAACTTAACATGAAAGGGAGTTTCAGAATTTATGTCATTATCATCGGAGTACGTTAAAGCTAAACTGCCCGAAATATTGTCCTCGGAATATTTTAGACATGCTTCCTCTGCTCCACTAGCAACAATGATCTTGTGTATTATGGCTTTCTCTCGAGGGATATCGATTGGGAAGGGCTGAGCCCGTTTTGCGTCTAGGAAAAGGTCATTGTTGGAGTTTCGAAGATACCTCTCCGCCCCAGCTACAGTTTTGACTTGCTTGTCTATGGCAGTTCTTTTCCAACGCTTCCATGCAACCAAAAAATCATCGCCGTCAGCATAATTTTCTAGGCTCGTATTATGGCGGTCAAAGAATAAGAATACGTGTTCTTCAAATACAGCAATCAGGTCGCACATTTCATGTCCGTCTGATTTGTAGGGATTAGGATATGTCCACAACTTTAGAAAAGTTCCCTGACAAATGCTAGCTAGCCGATGTTCGCTGCTCGAAACGCCAGTTGATTTTATAATTGGTTTCGTGACATGCGAAAATATTACAACTAAAGCAGCAATGTGGATATAAAAAACAATGCTGCGGTGTGTCTAAGCGCACCTACTAGAAGGTGGCTTATTAGGCGGTTTGAATGAATTATGCTTTTTAAAAAAAATACAAACAATATGTTGTAATAAATTCATGGTGCGGCCGAGAAGACTCGAACTTCCACGGGCTTAGCGCCCACAGCGACCTCAACGCTGCGCGTCTACCAATTCCGCCACGGCCGCACACTGAGGTAAAGCGGCTTATACGGTCCCTCTCACTCTTTGTGAAGGGATATTTTGAACATCGCGTCTGTCTTTTTATTCCAAACCCTAGCTGGACAAAGGCGTGCCGGTGAAACCCGGCATCACAAGCGCCACACACCCTTTGCAACTTAATCACGGTCAATTTGAGGCGCTAGATTATTTATAATAGGCTGGACCTGCGGCAATAGCGCAGTGGCCAGCAAGGCATAGGGGGCATGCCTATCAGACCAAGTGCTGAAAAGCTGCCAAGCCTTCCAAGTTTTTTAGGCCAAAAGAGGCGCTTGTGCCGGGTCTGGCGCGCAAGGGTCATAATAGAGAGGGCCCCGAAAGGCCTTTACAGGTATTCAGACCGCTCTGTACCATCCAGCGCAGTATGCGGGCGCGTAAACTAAATCGCTCTAAACTTGCTGGGGTCGCCCTTTCCAATAGCTGACAATTTGCCAGATTAAAAAAGCCAGCACAATCCAGCCAAAATAGCCATAGCCTGTGCGCAGCCAATTATTAAGGCCAATGCCCATAAAGCCCCAAATGACGGCGACCTCAAACCAGATATTTCGGCTGATAAAGCGCCGAAAGCCTAAAATCGCGCCCAGCCCAAGGATCAGGACAGTGAGAAAGACAACCCATTCGGCATCGGTTGGGCCAAGACGTGTCAGATCACGCGCAGCTCTTGGAATAGATATCGTCACAGCCACGCTGATCCAGCCCGCGCCAAGTCCAATCAGCATAGTTGCCACGCCGCTAAGATAAGGGCGCGCGCTATTGGCTGGGGCCATCTCATAATGGCCTAAATGATAGGCCATAGACCAGCTTAGATAGAAAAGCGGCAAGAGCAGGATAAAGTCGACAATTGGGTGCCCAAGAATTTGTGAAACGGCCATCCAAAGCGCGGTCATTACCCCAAACAGGGATAAAGAGCGGCTGAAAGCGTGTGCCAGCGAGGTCGACTGACGCCAGCTTTCAAGGCCAAACAGGATATATAAAATAAAAATAGCGCCCCAAATCGAGAAAAAGGGTCCGAGCGGAAGCTCTGGTGGAATGCCGCCTTCGCGCGCCCGGGCACCAATTGAGGGAAATCCCCACAAGCTCGGCAGATAAGCGGCCACGGGCTGAAGGCAGGCCACGGGCAAGACAAGTCTGCGATATATGTGTGCCATTATGAGGTTCCCTTGAGATATCAGTGGTTCTGGTCAATCCTGCAAGGACAGGATATAGCCGATGTGTATAGATGAGAAGAGGACAGCGCAATCGCATATGCTCTGGCTGTAATCATAGCTAGGAGGATAGGTTAGCTGCCCGCATTCCATCAGAGAGAAAAGAGATATTATGACGCTAAAACTTCATCATTTGAACGCTTCAAGATCCCAACGCCTTGTCTGGCTGATTGAGGAATTAGAGATTGATTGCGAGATTATTTCCTATCAGCGGGATACTCTGACCCGTCTGGCCCCGCCAGAGCTTTTGACCTTTCATCCCATGGGTAAATCACCTCTTCTGGAAGCAGAGGGTCAGATCATCGCCGAAACCGGGGCTATTGCGCAATATTTATTGGCCAAATATGACACAGAGCATCGCTTGCATCCGCGCCCGGACGCGGCGGATTTTCCCCATTATCTGGAATGGCTGCATGCGGCAGAAGGCGCGGTCTTCCTGCCGGGGCTGATCACCATGTATCTGACCATGTCAGGCCTGTCTGACAGTCCTTTGGCGGCCTTTATGGGCCCGGAAGTCAAGAAAGCCTGCCAAACCATAGAAGCGCATCTGACAGAACAGCCCTATTTTTCAGGGGCAGAGTTTGGCGCAGCCGATTGCTTGATGGGATTTCAGGTTCAGGCATTGGACCAAAATGGAGCGCTTGAGACGATGCCGAAAACCAAGGCTTGGCTTGCAACTGTCCAGAAACGCCCCGCCTATCAGCGCATGCTGGAGATCGGCATATAATTCTGAAGACCGGGGCAGGAGATCAGAGGGGCAGGTTGAAAATGTGGCGTGTTGTGCCTAGTGTGCGCCTTGTCAATTCTTGACAGGGCCTTTAGCTCGGACACGCTCAAAAGAAGGCCGCCCCTTCCTTATCCGGATGTATAAAAGGAAACCAGCAGCACAATTCCCAGCAGGGCGGCGGCCCAGACCGCCATACCATCGGTAATCGGTCCGCGTGAGATCGCGCCTTGCGGCTTGAACAGTTCGGCTGATTTTTGCCCGAGCCCGGTGAGATATTGTCCGATCGCACCTGTCAGAGCTGGCACGGCCTTGTTCCATACCGCGCCGGACCAGACAGACAGGTTGTAAAGGGGCTTTCGATAGACCCAGTCTGTATCCAGAATAAGGCCGCGTTTTTCTGCCGGATACGCGCCAAATCTTTGCAGGAGGACAAAGGCGAAAGCCGCCAGCACCAGAAGCTGCATCTGGGTTAAAATATGCTCGAATGTGTAGGGCTCATAGGCGGTTGCAATATCTGGATAGGGCAAGAGGCTGTACAGATAGCCATGTCCAAAGCCGGCAATGGTCGGCAATCCAATAAAGATACAGAGCGCTGAGGCCAGCCCCATCGCAAGTAGCATATTGAACGGGGCCTCTTTTACACGGCGACCGCTATCATGTCCAAAAAAGGCAAAATAGGGTATTTTGATGCCGGAATGTTCTAGAACCCCGGCAGAGGCGAAGAGCAACATCAGCCAGATAATAAGATAATGGCCTTTCATCACAGCGCTCATCGTCAATGATTTTGCGATAAAGCCGGAAAAGAGCGGAAACGCCGAGATGGATACAGCCCCAATGATACAGAACAGGGCGGTCCAGGGCATGGATTTATATAATCCGCCAAGCTCGCTGGCTTTTGTTGTGCCTGTGCGCAAGAGGACGGCTCCCATGCTCATGAAGAGCAGGCCCTTATACATGATATGTGCAAAAGCGTGGGCTGCCGCGCCATTAATCGCCAGCTGTGTGCCAACACCGATGGCGCAGACCATAAAGCCGACCTGATTATTCAGACTATAGGCGAGAACTTTACGTAAATCATTTTCAACCACGGCAAAAAAGACCGGGAAGATGGTCATAATCGCCCCAATCCAGATCAGGACATTTTCGCCCGGAAAAACACGGGCGAGAACATAGACCGCCAGTTTTGTGGTAAAGGCAGACAATACTACCGCGCCGACTATGGTGGCTTTGGGATAGGAATCCTGCAGCCAATTATGCAAGAGCGGGAAGGCGGCCTTAATACCAAAAGCAACAAGCAGGGCATAGGTGCCGGGGTCCGCGCCAAGCTCCAGAGCTCTAAGAGAAATATCTGCCCCGCCCATAACGTATAATTGCGCCGCGCCATAGAGCAGTAAAACACCGGACAGGACCTGAATGCCCAGATAGCGCATGGCCGCGCCATAAGCTTCTTGCGTGCCTGATTTCAGGATCAGGAAGACCGAGGACAGGGCGGTCAATTCCCAGAACAGGAACAGGCTGACAAAATCGCCGACAAAACAGGCCGCGACCGCCGCGCCCGCATAAATCAGGGCTGAGGAATCCTCAATCCAGGAATCCTGATGCAGCGCATAAATCGCGTTCAGAAAGGCTGCGATCAAAAAAGCAAAGCCAAATATACCGCCTAGATTATCAACCCGATAAAAGACCAGATCAAGTCCCATCAGATTAAGGGTCGCCAAATCTGTATCATGCGGCGTCGTGGCCAGAAGACCTATAGCGCAAAGCGGCGCTATCAGGGTCAAAGCCTGGCGCACACGCTGATAGGGCAGACAGAGGCAGGCAAGGCCGGCAAGGATAAGGATCAATCCCGGATTAAGACTTTGAACCATGGACATTATTTTTGCGCCTCTTCGGAGTGCGGATCAGTTTCAGCAGGCTGATCCTCATAATAATTTTCATCGCGGCGCAAAAGATAGCCAAGCGGCCATCCCATCAAAACCACGAAGGAAAAGGCCAGAAAGCCAAATATGCCATAAAATCCCGGTATGCCTTCAATGTCGAATTTCGTATGGCGGACATAGATCAGATCAACCAGAATCAGAAGAACAGCCAGAGCGCCAAGCCCCCAAAACACAATCGGTTTGGTCAAAGGTGAGGCGACCCAGCCAAACAGGATATGGGCTGCCGGATGCATAGGCTGATCGCCATCGCCATTATGTATAGAATGATCTGGTCTATCGCTGGACATCTTAAAGCCCTCCCATGGCAGGTTGCAGGAAGCTGGCAATATCATCCATCATAAAGAATAGGATAAGTGTGCCAATCGCTGTCAAAAGCGGCGCAAGGACAACCAATGCAGGTGTCCCTTCCGGGCGTTTATAGGGCGCCGGTTCAGGGCTGCCCTTGGGCGGCATCAGGCCGAGAATGGGTATCGGCAGAAGATAGGCGATATTCAGCAAGGATGAGATCAGTAAGACCCAAGCGACATAAGACTGCCCGGCATCAAAACTGCCCAGAAAAAGATGTAATTTCGGCCAGCCGCCTGCAAAGGGTGGGATACCTATGATCGACAGCGCCCCAATGAAAAAGGCGATAAAGACAAGCGGCATGCGCTTTCCCAATCCGCGCATATCGGAAATATTGGTCAGCCCTGTTGCCACATATATCGCCCCGGCGCACATAAATAGGGTGATTTTCCCAAAAGCGTGAGCCGCAATTTGCAAGCTTCCGCCGAGAAATCCGGCATCGACGGCCAGCATCGCTCCGGCGGTCACATAAGCCAGTTGCCCAATCGTGGAATAGGCCAAGCGCGCTTTCAGATTATCCTTTGTCAAGGCGATCAGGGAGGAGACAATAATGGTCACACAGGCCACCGCCAATACCCAGTCTGTCGCGGGTAAATCCTGTAAAAGGTCCGCGCCAAATATATAAATCGCCACTTTCATGATCGTAAAGACGCCGGCCTTGACCACGGCCACGGCATGTAGAAGCGCAGAAACCGGGGTCGGAGCGACCATGGCATTAGGTAGCCAGAAATGGAACGGCATCAGCGCCGCTTTGCCGATCCCGAAAGCAAACAGCAATAGAAGCAGGCTGCCAATAACCGGATCAAGGTCATTTGGTAAAAGCCCGCCCGGTACGAAATCGAGGCTTTCAGAAAGCAGGGAGGTCCAGACGATCGCGGCTAAAAACAAACCAATAGAAGTGCCCAAAAGCGTCAGCAGATAGATGCGGGCCCCGCGTTTGGCATTGGCATCACCTTTATGGGCAACAAGGGGATAGGTTGAGACCGTTAGAATTTCGTAAAACACAAATAGTGTAAAGAGGTTTCCGGCCATGGCTATGCCCATGGCACCAAACAGGGCAATTGCAAAACAGATATAGAAGCGCGTCTGGTGGCGCTCCCGATTGCCGCGCATATAGCCGATGGAATAAAGAGAATTGATAATCCAGAGGCCAGAGGCAACCAATGCAAATAATATCCCCAGAGGCTCCAGTTTGAAGGCAAAGACAAGTCCTGGCGCGGCCTGTCCCAAAACAAGCGCCACTGGCTCACCTTCTAAATAGCGCACCGTCAGGAGAATGACCGCCCCAAACAGGGAGGCCGCGCCTAAAAGCGTTACGGCTTCGCGCAGATTGGGGAATTTATCAAACAGATAAATGCCAAAACTGGTCAGAAGCGGGATCGCCAGAACACAGAGTATCAGGATATCAGGGCTCATCCTGCGCCTCCTATGGCAAAGACAAAGGCACTGGCATTATTGATCAATCCAAGTATGGTGTCTGCACTTATACCAATCCAAAAATTCAGTAAAATCAGCGTCCAGAGCGGGATCAATAAAAGCAGCGGGGCTTCTTTACGGACCGCAAAAGGCTCCTCCGGCAGATGCACGAACACCGCCTGCAGGACCCGGCCAATATAGATCACCGCCAGAAGGCTCGACAAAATCAGTGCGACAACGCCAATCGCCCAGCCAGAGGCAATCAGGGCCTGCAATAAGGCCCATTTGGACTGAAACCCTGCCGTTAGCGGCATGCCGATCAAGGACAGTCCGGCAATGGCAAAAGCGGTCATAGTGATCGGTGCGGCGCGGCCCAGTCCGGTAAAATCTTTAATATCGGAAACTTTGTAGACAATGAAGACGCCCGCCACGGCCATAAATAGGGCACCTTTAATAATCGCATGATTGGTCAGATGAAACAGGCCCGCTGAAAGGCCAGCGCTGGTGCCGATGGCAATGCCCAGCATCATATAACCCACTTGCGCCACCGATGAATAAGCCAGCATGCGGCGTATATCGCTTTGGAAGGTTGCCTGTATGGAACAGGTCAGCATGGCAATAATCGCCAGACTGGCAAAGATCGGTGTAAACTGCATCACAGAAAAGCTGAAATCGACCGAAAAAACTGTAAAGACAAATCGAATGATCGCATAGATCGCGGCCTTTGTGGCTGTCGCGGAAAGGAACATGGTCACAAAGCTTGGCGCATAGGTATAGGCATTGGGCAGCCATTGATGCAGGGGCCACATCGCAGCTTTCACGCCGAGGCCAACCACGATAAAGGCAAATCCGGCATAGACGGTTTTATTCGGGCCAAGGGCGGCGAGCCGCTCGGAGATATCCACCATATTAAGCGTGCCAGTGGCGGCATATAAAAATCCAACCCCGATCACAAAGAAGGTCGCCCCGATCGTACCCATAATTAGATAATTGAAAGCGGCGGGAAAGGCGCGCCTGTCCTGACGTCCGCCGAGCGCGACAAGAACATAGGTCGAGATGGAGCTGATTTCCAAAAATACAAACAGGTTGAAGGCATCGCCTGTGATAACCACACCGCTGAGGCCTGCAAAACAGACCATAAAGGCGACATAGAACAAAGCGCGCTTTTCCGGTCGCACTTCTCCAACAACACTTGTCCAGGAAAAAATCGCCGCCAAAAAGGCTGTTCCGGTGACAATCAGCAGGAACAGCACATTTAAAGGGTCAATCCGAAACTCAATGCCCATAGGCGGGGCCCAGCCGCCCATATGATAGGACACAACGCCGTTCAGGCTGACCTCTGCCAGAAGAATGATCGCGCAGGCAAAAGCGCCCAAGGCAGCTATAATCGTGGTCAACCAAGCCAATCGCCCGCTTGGGATAAAGGTCATCACGCCCGCAATTAGCAAAGGGGTCATCACCAAAAGGGGCGGGGCATGCCGGACAAGATAATCAGGCGTCATCTGGAGAATAAGCTCAAGCATAATTAGCGACCCACCCCGACAATACCGGAGGCTTTGGCCTCTTCCATCAAAATATCTGCCTGTCTGATTTCGTCTATCTCAATCAAGCCATAGGCTTCGCGCGTGCGCACAACCAGAGCCAGACCGACGGCTAGGGTTGCCA
>JARFRJ010000441.1 GCA_029287305.1 Hyphomonas sp.
TCTATAGATCGGAAATTTCATGAAAGTGTCATGATTTTTTCAGCTTAAAAGTGACCTAAAAAGCCTCTGATCTATCCATATTCGGCAAGGGAACAGGGTCACTTTTAAGCTGCATGGAAAAAGGACTGGCTTTAATCGCCCGGATCGCCGCTTCATACCCACGCTCGACCGCTTCATCATAGACATCCCAGTCACGCAATTGAATGGCGTCCATATTCGGGGTGATGCATATATGTGTCAGCTCCCGTTTGGAAAATGTCTCAAGCTTGACCGTTGCCGCTCTCATTAGAAGGGACACGATAGGGGGGGTGCGATGAAACCCATGTTGAAGCACCCAACGGAAAAAGCCCGGCGGATTGAGAAACTCATCTGCTGGGAAACCTCGGCTTTCACGCGACACATCAGACCCGATAATAAAGCCGCGATGCATGCCTTGCATGATGTCGACCGGAAAATTATTCAACACCGCGCCATCTACAAGGACATCCTCATCCTCTATGACAGGGGGTAAAATACCGGGCAAAGATATCGAGGCGCGCAACGCATCCCGTACATAGCCGCTGCGATGTATAAAAACCTCTGAATCGGTCAGATTGCTTGAAACGCAAAAAAACGGAACCTTTAAATTCCCAATCATGGCATCGCCAAAATGTTCCTTTAATCGTTTTTGCACGCGATGTCCGCGCACCATGCTGACAACAGGCAGAACATAATCGCCAAGCGGATTGCTTTTGACGAAACTCTTGCGGATACGCCAGTCAATTTCGTCATCACTCCACCCCATCGCCACACAGGCGGCAATCATGGCCCCCATACTCGTGCCGCCGACAAAATCAATCGGCACATTCATCTCACGCATCGCCTTGACGACCCCAATATGAGCATAAGCGCGCGCACCGCCGCCAGACAGGACAAGCCCGACGGACCGCCCACTGATGATGCGGGCCATGCGCTGACAATCTGCCTGACTGTGCATTGACCAATGAAAAATGCGCGTTGCGCTGGCCGCCGAGCGCCATTTATGCGGGGGCGTCACCAGTTTCTCGCGCTCATAATGCAAAATAATCACATCGACGAGCTTGAACTGATAGGCAGGCGAGTCCGATTGCAACATAATCGGATCGGAGGGCACCGCATTGGCTCGCCCGAACACCCAGATACGATCCGCCTGACGAACGGCCAGCTTATACCAATTATCGGCGCTGAGCCGGGTTGTCAGTATGATGATATTATAGGTGCGTTCCAGCTCATCGAAGAACGCGACGGGCTTGTTTCCCCCTGTGTCCTTATTCACCACAATCGCAGAGAGACCCATCCGGGCGAGCGCCTCTTTGAGTTGATGCGCCCGATAGGTGATATTCATGGTGGGCGAGGTGGCGACAAAGGTAAAGACTTTCGGTTCAGCCCGCGCCGAGCGTCGCCCGGCCTGTCGCAGACGTAACAAGATCAGACGGATCAGGCGTTGCAAAATATCCGGGCGACTTTTGACCAGACGATCAAAGCCCTTTCGGCTGATGCTCAATATCTCAGAATCTCTCAACGCATAGACCGAATTGGAGTGCGGCGCATTCACATGCTCTGGTCTGCCTGAAAAAAGCGCCATCTCCCCGACCGGTTCGCCTGGTCGAATATGGCCGACAAATTCGAACTTTCCCTTGCGCCCATAGGGACGGAATGTCCCTAAAGAGCCAGACAGAACGAAATGGATATCTTGCGCGGTTTCACCTTGCAAAAATAGCGGCGAGCCTGCTTTCAGCGAAAACCATTTCGCCTCACGCCCAACCGTGCGTAATATCCGGGCAGGCACCTCCTTCAGAAAAGGGATGCTTTTAAGAGGTGAGGAGAAATCTATATCCATGATCTCTGTTCTATATCAGCCCGTCGCCTTATGATATTCCAATTGTCAGACAGGCATTGTATAGCCTAACAAAACTTTATCGAAACAAATAATAAAACGGGCCGACACCCCTGCAAAATTCAAACTGAATATGAAAATTAATATAAATGGACATGAAGCTTAATATAAAAGCGTTTATATTATACAGTTTTGCACAATCGGTCAGGCCAGCCCTCGGGAAGAGATAATTTATGCCGCAACTTAAATCGACACTCGATGTGACGAGCGAAAAGTTTGCCGCCAATTTCAAGGTCATGCAGCGCCATATCCAGGCTTTGCAGGAGGCGACCCTGAAAGCCGCACGCGGCGGCTCTGAACGCGCCCGGCAGCGTCATACCGACCGGGGCAAGCTCTTGCCGCGCGAGCGGGTCGAGCGCCTGATCGATCCAGGCACGCCGTTTCTGGAACTCAGCGCTCTGGCCGCCAATGGCATGTATCAGGATGAAGCCCCGGGGGCCGGGCTGATTACCGGTGTCGGGCGTGTCGAGGGACGTCTATGCATCCTTATATGCAATGATGCGACCGTCAAAGGCGGCACATATTATCCAATGACGGTCAAAAAGCATTTGCGGGCACAGGAGATTGCCCTGCAAAATCACTTGCCCTGTCTCTATCTGGTGGATTCAGGGGGGGCTAATCTGCCCCATCAGGCAGATATCTTCCCGGACCGGGATCATTTTGGTCGTATTTTTTATAATCAAGCCAATATGAGCGCGCGGAAAATCCCGCAAATCGCCGCCGTTATGGGCTCCTGCACAGCGGGCGGCGCTTATGTCCCGGCCATGTCGGATGAAACTATTATTGTACGCAAACAGGGTACAATTTTTCTTGGGGGCCCGCCGCTGGTGAAAGCGGCGACAGGAGAGGTGATCTCAGCTGAAGATTTGGGCGGGGCCGATATCCATGCGCGAAAATCCGGCGTGGCCGATCATTATGCCGCCCATGATGATCATGCTTTGGCGATTATGCGCTCTATTGTGCGGACCCTGCCAGAGCAAACAGCGCATGATTTTTCGCCAAACCCGTCACGTGACCCTGTGTATAAGAGGCAGGAGCTTGATGGCCTCATCCCGGCGGATGCCAAAGAGCCTTATGATGCGCGCGAAATCATCGCCCGCCTCGTTGATGGATCAGAGTTTCATGAGTTCAAAAAACTCTATGCCGATACAATTGTCTGCGGCTTTGCCAAGCTTTACGGCATGCCGATTGCGATTCTCGCCAATAATGGCATTCTGTTTTCCGAGAGCGCCCTGAAAGCGGCGCACTTTATAGAATTGGCCGAGCAGCGGCGTATCCCGCTTCTTTTTCTACAAAACATTACCGGTTTTATGGTCGGCTCCAAATATGAGGCGGGCGGAATTGCCAAGGATGGGGCGAAAATGGTCACCGCTGTGGCCAGTGCCTCTGTGCCAAAATTGACCGTGATCACGGGTGGCGGCTATGGGGCGGGCAATTATGCCATGTGTGGACGTGCCTATAGTCCACGTTTTCTATTCATGTGGCCAAATGCCCGTATCTCTGTCATGGGCGGGGCCCAAGCCGCCTCGGTGCTGGCGACGGTCAAGCGCGATGGCGCCGAGCGATCGGGTCAGGCCTGGCCAGAGGCTGAGGAACAGGCTTTCAGAACCGAAATTCATGAGAAATATGAGCGCGAAGGCAGCCCCTATCATTCCACGGCGCGCCTCTGGGATGATGGCATTATCGCCCCGTCAGATACACGCCGCGTGCTGGGGCTTGCCCTTGCCGCCAGCCTGAATGCCCCGATTGCCCCGACACAGTTTGGTGTCTTTCGGATGTAATTTCTTGAAAGGCGCATATTTACTAGAGCTTGTAAGCCCATAAAGCCCTGCGCCCTTTCACATCCTGCCAACCGATTTTAAAAATTTTGATACCGATATGTTTTAAAGAGCGTCGATATCTTGAGCGGCCTTCTGATCTTCAATTGCAGCCATTGCAATTGTAAATTTGGGGCCTTCATATGCTAAAGTAATATATCCCTCACCACGCCCTAAACCTTCTAAACGAAGACCAATATCGCCCCCATAATCTGTCGTGAAATAAGATGAATAAGTACCACATCCGCTATAGTCGAGGCATTCATAAAATTCATCCCTCTCATTATATAATGCGCGCCCTACCCATTCATATTTCTCTGGCTCTCCATACTTCTTTGTCAAAATGCCTTGCAGTTTGAGATAAGTATTTTTGCCTTCGGTGCCATATAAATCATCAGATATGGTCTCAGAGGTCATGAAGACTTTTTGAAGGTTCTGATCAGGGAAAAAGTATAGGCTATATGTTTCCGCTGTGGATAAATTTTTGGGCACTGAACTCGTTTTGCAGGATATAACGACGTCATAAACCATTATTTCATCCTCGCAAACGACGCCCATGGCTTTGACTTCATCAAGCGTTAATCCCCATTCTAAGTCAAAAGGAGCCTCATCAGCAAAGGCATTCGCACTAAGAATGAACATTGAAACGAAGATAAGAATAAATTGCTTAAACATTTGAAAACGACCCACCTAATTAAGTTAACATACAATTTAAGGTACTTTGCTGCTCAATTCATGACAAGTAATTTTTCATCAAATCGATTTCTTAGCAAAAGTTGATCAAATTTCTAACAATACATAGCCACACCCTAATTGTAATTCAGAGCTACAGACCAGAAATCTGAGATGTATGAGCTACTTTTCTAATCTCATTCCAAGTGCGGGGATGACAACGCGCTGCAAATAGCCACGTAAATCCTCCGTCTTGCGATAGGCGGCCAGAGATAGAAAGAAACGCACCGCTGTTTCGGCGCGTTCATCGGCATATAAATCATCTGTCAAATCTTCACCCATGACCCGGCTGAGGCCCTTGCGGGCAACCGATATGGCCATTTCAGGGATCACATCGCGCTGGCTCTGGCCCAAATCAAAGGACATGGGCTGGCGCAAAACCTCAATACGTTCAGACAGGCCCAACAGCCAAATATAGGCTTCAACCAAGCGCTCTTCCGGAGTGTTAAATTGATCGGCATGAGCGCTCAGCGCTTTCACCAGCAAATTGACCCCTGCATGGATAGCGCCCTGCAATAAATCATCCAAACTCTCAAAATGCGCATAGACGGTCGGGCGACTAACCCCGCCCTGGGCCGCAATAGTAGAGATATTTGTCCGCCCCGGCCCAAGCGTGATCAGGCAAATCATCGCCGCATTCAGAATTTGCCGACGCGTATCGGGCGCGGTTTGCAATTTTTCAAAGGCGTCAATAAAGGACATACATCTAAAATAGGGCAAAACCGGCAATAAAGGAAGTCAGATTGATTTTAACGGGCGCAGATCAGACGAGGCGAGAGCTTTCCCCAAATCAGCCTCGCGCTTGCGCCTTTAAATAACAAAATCGTATACTGGGTCAGTAGATTTTAAATAGATATTTATCGCTAAAGCTGTATAACGGGGCCTTCATATAGATTTTGGAGCCTAATATGACCTGGAGCCCTTCTTCCTGGCGGCAAAAACCAGCCCGGCATATTCCGCAAGACTACCCCGATACGGACGCTCTGGCGGCGGTTGAGGCGCGATTGGCCGCGTTTCCGCCGCTTGTCTTTGCCGGTGAGGCACGCAAGCTGAAAGCGGATTTAGCGCAAGTCTCTAAGGGTGAGGCTTTTCTCCTGCAAGGCGGCGATTGCGCGGAAAGTTTTAAAGAGTTCAGTGCTGACAATATTCGCGACACGCTTAGAGTGATGTTGCAAATGGCGGTTGTCCTGACCTTTGGCGCAGCCAAGCCAATTGTCAAAGTCGGTCGTCTGGCTGGACAATTTGGCAAGCCGCGCTCTTCGGCCATCGAAACACGCGAGGGCATCACCCTGCCCTCTTATCGCGGCGATAATATAAATGCGATGGGCTTTAGCGAGGCCGAACGCACACCAGACCCGGAGCGCCTAATTCGGGCCTATGCCCAATCTTCGTCCACGCTGAACCTTGTGCGCGCTTTCACCCAAGGCGGCTATGCGGATATTCGCAATGTCCATGCCTGGGTACTCGGCTTTGTCGACCGGTCTCCTCTGGGCGAGAAATATCAGGAAATTGCGGATAAAATTACCGAAGCTCTGGCCTTTATGGAAGCCTGCGGGGTGACCCCTGAAAGTACCCCGCAGCTTTCCAAAGTGGATATCTACACCTCGCATGAAGCCCTTTTATTGGGGTTTGAAGAAGCCATGACGCGGATAGATTCCACCTCCGGAGACTGGTATGATACTTCTGCCCATATGCTCTGGATCGGGCATAGAACCCGTCATATTGATGAGCCGCATATTGATTTTCTAAGCGGCGTCAAAAACCCGATCGGGTTGAAATGCGGGCCGGGCCTAGAGCCTGATGAATTAAGGCGCACGTTGGATGTCTTAAACCCGGATAATGAGGCGGGACGGATCACTCTAATCTCGCGCTTTGGGGCCCATAAGGTTGAAGCGGGATTACGTCCCCTCCTGCAAGCTGTAAAGGCAAGCGGGCAGCGCGTGATCTGGTCTTGCGACCCGATGCATGGCAATACGCTGAAAGCTGAAACCGGATTTAAAACCCGCCCTGTCGATCATATTCTCACGGAAGTGCGTGAATTTGTCGATATTGTTAGCGCAGAAAACTGCTATCCGGGCGGCGTGCATTTTGAAATGACAGGTCAAAATGTCACCGAATGCCTGGGCGGTGCGCAGGCGATATCAGAAGCTGACCTGTCATCCAGATACCACACTCATTGTGATCCGCGTCTAAATGGCGAACAGGCCC
>JARFRJ010000442.1 GCA_029287305.1 Hyphomonas sp.
TGGTTTGACATCTTTAAGCTCAAAGGCCTGATCGCGTGTGCGCGCATTTTGCGCGGCTATATTCTGGCGTTTGACGCCCTGCTTATGGCGCAAGGTCAGGACAATCGCCCCCATCATAGCGATAAGCAGAACAATTCCGGACAATTGGAAAAGGAGCAAATAGTCGGTATACATAACCCGGCCTATCGCCTCGGCATTGGTCGGTGCGTCCGGGCTTGGATTAAACGCGCCGGGCGGCGTTTGCCCGCGTACAAAGCCGACAAGCGCCATTTGCGCAAACAGGATAAGCCCCGCCAGTAAGGCAATTGGCCAATATTCCAGCGTCCCCTGTTTCAATTCTACAAAATCGACATCCAGCATCATAATCACAAATAGGAACAGCACCGCGACCGCGCCGACATAGACCACAACCAGAAGCATGGCGAGAAATTCTGCGCCAATCAAAATGAACAGGCCCGCCGTCGTGAAGAAAGCCAGAATCAGACACAGCACAGAATGTACTGGATTACGGCTCATAATCACGCCGAGCGCACTGATGGTCACAATTGTGGCCAATGTGTAGAATGCGATAAGGTCCATGACCTTTGTTGCCCCTCTTGTCTTCGGGCGGTTTAGAGCCCCTTGATCCAGTTTTCAAGTATTAGATACACAGGCATAGCTTGCCGAACATGCTGCCTTTATCGATAGGGTGCATCCAATTCCAGATTATGCGCAATCTCGCATTCCCAGCGGTCGCCATTGGCCAAAAGCCGCTCCTTATCATAATATAATTCTTCACGTGTTTCTGTCGCAAATTCAAAATTTGGACCTTCAACAATGGCATCCACCGGGCACGCTTCCTGGCAAAACCCACAATAGATACATTTGACCATATCAATATCATAGCGCGTGGTTCGCCGCGAGCCATCGTCTCGCGGTTCAGCTTCAATCGTAATCGCCTGAGCCGGGCACACCGCTTCGCATAATTTACAGGCGATACAGCGCTCTTCCCCATTCGGATAACGACGCAAGGCATGTTCGCCGCGAAAGCGCGGGCTTAAAGGGTTCTTTTCGAACGGATAATTTATCGTTGCCTTACGCTTGAACAAATATTTGAAGGTCAAGAAAAAGGCTTTGACAAAATCGATCAGAAAAAGACCGCGAACAAATTGGGTTATCTGCGTCATGATTGTCCTCCTGTGTAAACAATATAGCCTGAGACGATCAAAACGGCACCAAGTGATAAAGGCAAAAAGACTTTCCAGCCGAGCCGCATCAGTTGATCATAGCGGTAGCGCGGTACCATGGCTTTGACCATGGCAAACAAAAAGAAGAAAAACAGTATTTTGAGCCCGAACCAGGCAAAGCCGCCAAGTGCAAGCATCCACTCTGGCCAATCAGCGGCAAACGACATGGGAAAAGGTCCATGCCAGCCGCCAAAGAATAAAATTGTCAGCATAGCGCACATCAGAACGATATTGAGATATTCCCCGATCATGAAAAGCAGATAAGGCGTGGAGGAATACTCTACCTGATAGCCCGCGACCAATTCTGATTCGGCTTCCGGCAAATCAAAAGGCGGACGATTGGTTTCAGCCAAGGCGGAGATGAAAAACATCACAAACATGCCAAACATAACCGGCGCAAGCAGAATATTATTCAAGCTAAACCCATGCCAATTCCAAAAACCCCCCGCCTGATTATTGACAATCTCGGTCAGGTTCATCGATCCGGCGAGCAAGATCACAGTGACAATGATAAAGCCCATTGAGACTTCATAGGAAATCATCTGCGCGGCAGAGCGCAAGCCGCCGAGGAAGGGATATTTTGAATTGGAGGCCCACCCGCCCATAATGATGCCATAAACCCCCAGTGAGGAAATGGCGAAGAGATAGAGCAAACCGACATTCAGGTCTGAGATGACCCAACCAGGTGCCACTGGCACCACCGCCCAAGCAATAAAGGCCAGGACCAATGTCAGTATTGGGGCCAAGAGAAAGACGGTTTTGTTCGCCCCAGCGGGTATAACAATCTCTTTTAAAAGGAATTTTCCAAAATCTGAAAAGCTTTGTAATAAGCCAAACGGGCCAACGACATTCGGCCCCTTACGCAGCATGACCCCCGCCCAAACCTTGCGGTCGAGCAATAAGAGAAACGCTAGAGAGATCAACAAAACGGCCATAAACAAACCAATCTGGCCAAGTACAAGCCAGAATGCCCACCAAAAAGAGGCGCTGTCACTGGCCCCGTTCAAGCTGAAATATTCGATCCAATCACTCATATCCGGCGCCCCTTATTCTGCTGCCATGGGTGTGGCCAATTGCGTCTGTAGTTCAGAACATTCGGCCATGGTCTTGGACGCACGTGCGATGACATTGGTCAGATAAAAGTCCT
>JARFRJ010000218.1 GCA_029287305.1 Hyphomonas sp.
TATGTCTCTGCCGGGGCCGATTACATTCTCGCGAACGACACCACAATTACCGGATCGATCGGAATTTTTGGTGGCAAGCTGACCATTTCAGGCCTGATGGAGCGTTATGGAATCAATCCGCGTGAGGTTTCCGTGGGTGGAAATTTCGTCGATGCCTTTGGCAGTGACCCGTTCACCGAAGACCAGACGGTGCTTTTACGCGCTTCTCTGGAGCGAGGATATGAACGCTTCCTCAACATTGTCGGCGAAGGCCGGAATATGAGTTTTGATGAGGTCCATGAGGTCGCCCGAGGCCGCATATGGAGCGGTCAGGACGCCCTAGAGCAAGGTCTCATTGATGAGATTGGCGGCTTTAATGAGGCGGTTGATAAAGCCCTTGAGCTGAGCGGTGCCCCAGAGGGTGCAACGCCACGGCTTATCTATTACCCAATGCGCAAAACCGGGTTTGAAGCCTTTGAGGACTTGTTTGGTGTGTCGGCTGAAATGGGGCGCGCCGCCAGTGCGATCAGCTATTTAGCGGGCGATGAGCGCTTGCAAGCCATCATTGGGCAAACACATAGCCTGAATACTCAAAGGGTTCAGATGAGTGCGCCGACTATGCGAGAGAAATAAATCCGGCGGCACGTTGAGGCCACACGATTAGAGCAAAGCTGCAAATATATTCCGTCAGGGGGCGGCTACTCTCGCAGGGCGCCCTTTGATCGACTATACTCCACACTATATAATGTCGATAAGCTGAATATGAGGCTGTTTCATGGTTGATCTAAGAAAAGTAACTGAGGATTTCTCTGTCTCTGGGCAGATAGAATCGGAAGACCTCGAAGCGGTCAAACAGGCCGGGTTCCAAACTATTTTATGCAATCGTCCCGATTTTGAAGACCCGGTCTCGCAACCGCGATGCGCTGAGTTACAAGACCAAGCTGAAAAAATCGGGCTGTCATTTCTTGCCCTGCCCTTTTCGGGTGCCCCGACTGACGAGATTATTGCCCAGCAAGGTGCCCTGATTGAGGCCGCTGCCAAGCCTGTGCTCGCCTTTTGTCGAACGGGTACGCGATCTATCAGCGCTTGGGCTTTATCTGAAGCCAAGCAGGGACGCGGCGAGGCCGCATTTGAGAAGGCCTTGGCGGCTGGATATGATATTTCTGGCCTGAAAAAACGGCTTTAAGACTGATTTTCAGCGCTTATCCCGCACTGAGGCCTCTTTTTTGCAGAAGGAGCTACAAAAAGGAACTACAAAAGGGGCTTATGGGCAGCTTACACATATAGGCTTAATTTACGCCCTGCCCTGTAATAAGGGACTATGAATTATAGTATCAAATGTCCTAAAATATAAGAATCATACGCCTATCTCTTAATAAAGTGGCATAGCGCACAAACACTTTGCCTTTATAAAACTCACATATCATTGTAAAAGCTTTATGATGTTTGCTTACGGAGTTCACCATGTATGAACGCATCTGGTTTTCAGATTTCAAATATGATCGCGGCACGCTTCTGGTCAAAAAAACAGGGGCACGCATTCCCTTGAGTTTTAATATGCTCAATGATGTCTTTGCCTGGTTCGCCTTCTATTTTTTTGCGCAAAGCTGGCGACTGACCCGCCGCCTGATGGGCCATAAGCGCCCGACCATTGCCTTCAGTCCGGACAAACCACGCCCTTGGTATCATATCTGGCCCGTCATGCATGTGGCCGGTGCAAAAATCATAGAGGATACAGGTCAAGCCGATATTGTTTTTCAGTTTGATGACAGCACTATTACCGATAATAAAATTCCGCCGACCAAGCCTGGGGCCCGACTGGTCAATTTTGGCTGTAATGATATTTCCAAAACCCGCATCGCAACGGTTTTTTCCGGTATTGCAGGTTATGATCTCAGTGTTGATCCTGCTACCTATACAGGGCCGATGGTCGAAAAGTCAGAGGAAAATGCCGCTCATGACGGGCGCATCCTGACTGGCCCTGCCAAGGCCAAACCGGGCAAAACCTATCAGCGCCTGATTGATAATGAGATTGAGGGCGGCTTGGTGGAGGATTTACGCACCTGCATCATTGACGGCAAAGCCATTGTCCTGTTCCGCAAGCGACGCACGCTGGCGACACGTTTCAAGAATGACAATAGCGAAGTTTTGCTGGATACTCTTGCCCATGCCTTTTCCAAAACCGAGATAAAACTTATTGAAGATTTCGCCAAAGCCATAAAACTCGATTGGGGGGGGCTGGACGTGCTAAGAGATAAGATAAGTGGACGAATTTATATTGTGGATGCTAATAAGACCGATATGGGTCCGCCTATCAGCCTGGCGCTGGGCAGTAAATTAAGGTCCACACGACATTTGGCCAGAGGTTTTGCCAAATCCTTTGCCCCGAAGCAATAATCCCAATAACCGGACGGCACTATGCCGCCTTTACTATGATAAAGAGCTCATAAAATGGATTCCCCTATTCCCTTTATCCGGGAGATAGATTTCGAATATGGCCGGGTCGATCGGGTCAGCCCACGGATCCGCCGCGTGATCGCTAATAATCCTGGCCCGTTCACCTTTATCGGCACCGGGGTCTATATTATCGGCCAGGGCGAGGTTGCCGTCATTGATCCTGGCCCTATGGATGAAACCCATTTTAAAGCTCTCAAAGCCGCCTTGGCCGGAGAAAAACTGACCCATATCCTGGTCACTCATGGACATTCTGATCATTCTCCCCTTGCCGCCCCGCTCGCTGAATGGGCTGGCTGCCAGACCTATGCCCTTGGTCCAGCTATCCCAACCGCCAAAGGTGAAATGGGGGCCGAGGATGACCCAACTTTCAAGCCGGATATCCTGTTAAAAGATGGCGATATCCTCTCAGGTCCGGATTGGACGCTTGAAACACTGACCACGCCGGGCCATACAGCCACGCATGTCTGTTTTGCCTTGAAAGAGGAAAATGCCCTATTTACGGGCGATCATATTATGGGCTGGTCAACCACCATCGTCGCCCCGCCGGACGGGGATATGCGTGATTATATGCACAGCCTTGACAAGGTTCAAAATCGCCATTTCGATACCCTCTGGCCAACTCATGGTGCGCCGATTGACAAAGATGTACACGGGTTCATAGAGGCCTATAAAGCGCACCGCTTAAGCCGGGAACAAGCAATCCTTCAGCATTTGCAAGAAGGCGAAACCTCTATCCGCAATATGGTTGCCGTGATGTATGCCAATATTGACAGCCGTTTGCACCCTGCCGCCGCGCTGTCTGTCCTTGGCCATATGCGCAAATTAATCCAGGAAAATCGCGTCATCGCCTCTGACACCCCCTGCTTGATTGAAAGCGAATACCGCTTAAAACAATAGGACCGTCAGAGTGGTTTCTAGCCAATTAGAGCATTTAGCTCGGACACGCGCTAGCGTCGGCGCATATCCTGTAAGGTCATAAGGAGGGCGCGCGCCGTTTGCCATGGGCTGGGCACGCGTTTCTGGCTGTGCCGGGCTAAATCAATACAATTTGAGCCCGTCAAATCATAGGCGCTGCCAATCGCTCGCCGGGCCCGGCTGGCGACCATGCGAGGTTCACGACGTGTACATATTCCATGCCGCTTAACCGTCCGACCTTGACTGAAAGAGAGGAGGCTTTCCTCAATCACGCCGCTATGACGACGTGAATTGGAGACAATCCGGCCTGATGCCGTGACAATCCCATAATGACGCAAAACACCGCCAAAACGGACAGAGACAATTTCTCCGACAGCCAGGTCCATATCCTGATTTTGATCTAATCTTACACGCATATACATATTGATATACGATAAATTATGCCGTGGCAAGCTTTTCTGCAAGACTGGCAGCATAGATGGTAATATCCCCCGCCCCCAGGCAAATTACCAAAGCACCCGGTGTAGCCAGTGCCTTTATCCTGCTTGGCATTTCGGCTAAATCTGCCAAAGCGGCCGCGCCCTTATGCCCATGACTTTGAAGAGAATGGACAAGCGTTTGATGCGTGATCCCGTCAATCTCAACCTCGCCAGCGGCATAAACCGGCGCGATCAATACATGATCAGCCGCATCAAAACAGGTGGAAAAATCATGAAATAAATCTTTCAGCCGGGAATAGCGATGCGGCTGCGCGACAGCGATTACGGGCCGATTGCCCTGCATTGCCCGCGCCGCTTTCAACACCGCTTTAATCTCAACCGGATGATGGCCATAATCATCAATGATACGAACTGGTTTAGCCGTGGGGTCGGGCGACCATGTGCCGACAGAGGTAAAGCGACGCTTTACGCCGCCAAAACCGGAAAGCGCTGATTTGATCTCGTCATCGCTGGCCCCCAGTTCCAGCGCGACAACGCTTGCGGCCAAGGCATTTTGCACATTATGTTCCCCTGCCATTGGCAAGTCTATGCCCTCAATTCGCCGCACCGGGGCTTCCCCTTTCGCGGCAATGACAATATCAAAATGTGCCCCCTTTATATCTGTCTTTAAATTGATCGCCCGCACATCGGCCTGACGGTTAAATCCATAGGTAATCCGGCGACGATCAATAATCCGCGCGGCCAAAGCCTGGACCTCAGGATGGTCGGTACATAAAACAGCAAAACCATAAAAGGGTAGATTTTCAATAAACGTATCAAAGGCGGCTCGCAAAGCCTCCATCGTGCCATAATGGTCCATATGCTCTGGATCAATATTGGTGACAATCGCACATGTTGGACTAAGCTTTGTGAAAGTACCATCGCTTTCATCGCTTTCGACCACCATCCAATCGCTTTCGCCCGCTTTGTAATTCGAGCCATAGGCTTGTATAATCCCGCCATTAATCACGGTGGGATCAATTCCAGCCGCGTCCAGAAGGGCGGCAACCATGCTGGTCGTTGTCGTTTTACCATGCGTTCCAGCGACACATACGGTGTATTTAAGCCGCGTGATTTCAGCCAACATATTGGACCGGCGCACGACGGGAATACCTGCCTGACGTGCCGCAGCCACTTCCGGATTATCCGCCCTGATTGCCGTCGATATAATCACAGTACCCGCGCCTTTAATATGCTCTGCGGAATGACCGATAAAGATTTTGGCACCGCGGGCGCGCAACCGCTCAACAATTTCGCTTTCGCGAATATCCGAGCCTTGGACCTGATATCCAAGGGTCAGCATCACATCGGCAATTCCGGACATGCCGATGCCGCCAATCCCGACAATATGGGCCGGGCCCGTCTCAAATGGTGTTGGGGCTTGTGGCATTTATGAAGACCCTTTTTCTCGTTTGCCAAGCAAAGACATAACAAACCCAACAATAACAATTACTAACATAAAGCCAATCATAGTGGCTGCAAATCCAGAGCTAACAAGCCCTTGATGGGCAATCTCATCAGAACGCAAAGCCTGTATGTGCGTAAAAAAGGACCAGTAAAAGACAGAGGCTGTCGCGCCCCAAGCCCCGCTTAACCAGCGCACCTCATCTGTTTTCAGGCAAATCCATGCCCCATATGACAGCAAGCCAATACAGATATAATCAATAAGCCAGAAAGGGGTCCACTGCCAGTCTCCCCAATTATGCAACACCTCTGCGACGGCATAAAGCAAGGAAAAACCGACCGCCAACCATGCCGATAGTCTTATCATTGTACACCTCCTGCATGATGTTCTGCCAAATCTGCCAATGCCTCTGCGGCGTTAACCCTACCGAGGGATTTAGCCAATCCCGCCCGCTGTTCAAGGGCACTCTCATCATTAAGACAGGCCGTCAGAAGCTCGCCAAAACTAAGCGGCGTTAACTCATCCTCTGTCATCAGCTCAGCCGCGCCGGCGGCCACAAGCATGTCGGCATTCAATCTTTGGTGATCATCCATGGCGATTTTAAGGGGTATAAGCAGGCTGGGCCGCCCGATAGCGGCCAGCTCACTGATCGTGCCAGCACCCGATCGGGCGATCACCAAATGTGCCTCGACCAGACGTTTAGGCATATCGTCAAAAAAGGGTTTCAAAACACATTCTATACCCGCCGCTCCATAGATTTTTTTGACGCTTTCTAATTGCGTTTCTCGCACTTGCTGAACAATGCGCAAGCGCGAACGCAAAGCTTGCGGTATATGTTGGGTGATCGCCAAAGGTAGAATATCGCCAAAAATTTGCGACCCTTGCGACCCGCCTGTAATCAAAAGCGTGATTTTCTGCCCCAAATCCGGATACGCATTTGCCCGTTCGGCCAGAATATCCGCGCGAACCGGATTGCCAATCGGATGATGAGGGACACTGGCGGGCAGATAGGCCAAATTTTCAAAACCACTGGCGATACTGCACGCATGTCTGGCAAAGCGGCGATTGACACGGCCAAGGACGGCATTCTGCTCATGAATGATAAAGGGCACAGTCAAGCGACGCGCCGCCGCGAGAGTTGGAAAGGCGGGATACCCCCCAAAGCCTGCAATAAGACAGGGTTTTTTCCGCTTCATCACAGCGACAGCATGCCGATAGCCTGCAAAAAGCCTGAAGGCGGTACCGGGTAAACTTAAAGGTTTGCGCAGATTGGGGCTCGCCGCTTTAACCGCCTCTTTCCAATCGGCTGGAAACTGCGCGGCATAGGTCAAGCCTCTATCATCAGAGACAAGACCCACTTGCCACCCCCGTAGGCGCATCTCAGCGGCAAAGGCGGCGGCGGGAAACATATGCCCGCCCGTTCCCCCGGCTGCGATAATCACAAGGCGGCCCTGTCCAGTTTTAGGGGCTGCGAGGGGGCTCAGATCAATAGACATATAATCGTCTCCAGGGCACATGCGCACGGCGATAGCGCACAAAGGCCAGCGCCAGTCCCAAAGTCAGGGCGGTCCCGATCAGCGAAGAGCCACCAAAGGAGACAAAGGGCAGTGTCATGCCTTTAGGCGGGATCAAGCTGACATTAACAGCAATATTAATGCCAGATTGTAGACCGAATAAAGCAAACAGGCCCGTTGCCGCGGCGCGCGCGAAATTATCCTCAATTCGGGCCGCCAATAGGCACCCGCGTATGACGATAAAGGCATAAAGCGCCAGCAGTCCCAGCGCAGCAATAAAGCCAAACTCCTCAGACAATACCGCATAGATAAAATCATTATGGGCGTCCGGCAGAACACTTTTAACGCGGCCCTCACCCGGGCCAGCGCCCAACAGGCCGCCGCGCTCGATCGCCTCGCGGGCCCGGTCAATCTGATACGTATCATAATCTGACGGGGCAATAAAGCTATGCACCCGATAGCGTACATGCGGCAGAGCGAGATATAGAAATCCGCCTAGCGCGACCCCCCCACCAGCAAAGCCTGAAGCCAATCGCCAAGACAGACCAGAGACGAAGAATGTCGCCAAGACGGCCAGACTCAAAAGAGCAGACTGACCAATATCAGGCTGCAAGACCAATAATAGCAAAGCAAATGCGAAAAACCCGACCGCCATGACATCCCAAGGAAGTTTAGGATAATGCTCTTTTTGCGACAGCAACCAAGCGACCAGAACGATCAAGGCTGGTTTCAGCATTTCAGAAGGCTGTAGGGAAAACCCGGCAAGCCGTATCCACCTTTGGGCACCTTTGGCTTCATGACCAAAGATGAGCACCCAGGCCATTAATGCGAAGGCCCCAAGACAGACAAGCAGCGCCAAACGGCGCGCCCAGTTCATATCGAACATGCTGACGGTGATCAGAACAAGGCTCGCCCCGAGCGCAAAAACCATATGGCGATACACATAATAATAGGATCCATAGCCAAGCCGCTCTGCGGCTGGAAGCCCGGCAGAGAGAGACAATAATAAACCTATTGCGAGCAGCACGCCGCAGGCGGCCAAAAGGGGCCAATCCAGTGTGCGCCGCCATGTTGTGATGATGGAGCGATCTGTGCGTGCCAGCCGTTTCATAGGGTCTTAGCTTTCCTATCTGCGTCTATAAGAGAGGTGACGATACGCTTGAAGACATCTCCTCTGTGTTCAAAGGAGGTAAATTGATCAAAGCTTGCTGCGGCGGGCGAGAGCAATATGGCCGCCTGTTTATCACCTGACGCCTTGATATCCCGATAAGCCTGAATGATAGCCGTTTCCAGATCACCAGCTTTTATATAGTCGGCCTGGCCGTTCAGAGTGTCGGCGAAATCATCTTGCGCCTCACCGATAAGATAGGCTTTCCGGATAAAGGGAAAATAGGGCGCAAGCTTTTGAATTCCGCCCTCTTTTGCCTGACCGCCAGCGATCCAATAGACAGGCCCCAGCGCTCTCAAAGCTTGTTCGGTGGCCTCTGCATTGGTCGCTTTGGAATCATTATAAAATTGAACTCCATCTTGCTCACCCACCCATTCCAGACGATGGGCTAGTCCTGGAAAAGAGAGCAAGGCGTCGAGAATAGCCGCCCCAGGCAGGCCAAGCCGTCGACACGCGGCATAGGCGGCAGCGGCATTTTGATGATTATGTGTGCCTTTAAGGGCCAAGGCTGCATCTAAATCCCCGATCCGATGAACGCCCTGATCCAGTGCATCATAAAGCACACCGCTGATCAGGCTAACCCCTTTTTTTTGCTGGTGCTGCGATGAAATAAGTATCCGTTCCGGCCCGCTCTGGTGAGCCATTTGATCTGCAAGAGAGCGCATATGCACATCATCGACACCCAAAATAGCCACATCTTCCTCAGTCTGGTTTTGAAAGATGCGCTGTTTGGCTCTCTTATAGCCCTCAAACCCGCCA